>JABGXI010000020.1:0-7170 GCA_018675855.1 Flavobacteriaceae bacterium
AAAAATTAAATGAGGAGTAGATTCGGCAACAGCTTCAATATCCATTCCTCCTTCGGTAGAGTACATGATCATATTTCTTCCGCTTGCACGGTTTAATAAAACTGACATATAAAACTCACTGGGCTCAGAAGCACCTGGATAGTATACATCCTCAGTAACCAATACTTGACTGACTTTTTTTCCCTCTGGCGGGGTTTGAGGAGTTATCAATTGCATACCTATGATATCACCTGCGATGGTCTCTAATTCAGCAAGATTCTTTGCTAATTTAACACCTCCACCCTTTCCTCGACCTCCAGCATGAATTTGAGCTTTTATAACATGCCAAGCGGAACCTGTAGTTTCTGTTAATTTCTTTCCAGCTTCAACTGCTTCAGCTGGGGTCTTAGCTACAATTCCGCGTTGGATTGTTACGCCAAATCCAGCTAAAACTTCTTTTCCTTGATATTCGTGTAAATTCATATGTCATTTCTAAATTCAGTTGCAAAAATAGATAAACCCAAACGTTATTGGTACTTCCTCACAAAAATATTTTGTTACGCATGTAACATTCTGTTGGAATAATATATTGTTTAATGTTTTCTTTTGTCCATTTTAAATTCCGTAGTATTTTTGAGGATATTATAAAATAAAATGAACGATTCTATATTACGATCTATTGCAGAAAAACAAAAAAATCCAGTTTATGTTTATGATGCCGAAAAGATTCAACAACAATATAACCGTCTACAAAATGCATTTAAGGGTGTAGAAAAACTTCAAGTTAATTATGCTTGCAAAGCACTTTCTAATATTTCTATTTTAGCGTTCATGAAAGAAATGGGAGCTGGTCTTGATACAGTATCTATTCAAGAAGTAAAACTAGGAATTGAAGCCGGGTTTGCACCTAGTGACATTATATATACCCCAAATGGTGTTTCCCTTAAGGAAATTGAAAAAGCTGCTGATATGGGTGTACAAATTAATATTGATAGCCTTTCAATTCTTGAGCAATTTGGAACTAAACATCCTTCCGTGCCAGTTTGTATTAGAATCAATCCTCATGTTATGGCTGGAGGAAATAGCAATATTTCTGTGGGCCATATCGATTCTAAATTTGGAATTTCTATTCATCAAATTCCACATGTACTCAGGATTGTTGAAAATACAAACATGCACATAAATGGAGTGCATATGCATACAGGAAGTGATATCTTAGATATTGAAGTGTTTTTATATGCCTCAGAAATTTTATTTCAAACTGCATTAAAGTTTAAAAATCTAGAATTTCTAGATTTTGGTAGTGGATTTAAAGTACCCTATAAAGAAGGAGATGTTGAAACCAATATTGAAGAACTCGGTGATAAACTCACAGAACGATTTCACCAATTTTGTGAAACCTATGGAAGTGAAATCAAATTAGTCTTTGAGCCCGGAAAATTTCTAGTTAGCCAGGCGGGATACTTTTTAGTAAAAGTAAATGCAATAAAACAAACTACATCAAACGTTTTTGCTCAAGTAGACTCTGGCTTTAATCACTTAATCAGGCCAATGCTTTATGGTTCTCACCATGAAATAATAAATATCTCTAATCCCGAAGGAAAAGAGCGCTTTTATAATGTTGTTGGGTACATCTGTGAAACTGATACCTTTGGAAGTAACCGTAAAATAGCTGAAATTTCAGAAGGAGATATTCTAGCTTTTAAGAATGCTGGCGCTTATTGTTTTTCGATGACTAGTAATTACAATTCGCGATTTAGACCCGCCGAAATCTTATGGTATAAAGATAACGCCCATATTATCAGAAAAAGAGAAACCTTAAAAGATTTAATACACAATCAGGTACTCCTCAACTTTAAGGAAAAAGTAGAGGCTTAAAAAACAAATTTTTAGAATCGTTTATAGGAACTGATCTACTTTTAGGTAAGCGTCAATGACTGCTTGTTCGCCCTCTTTATCAGAGCGGCTGTTGCCATGTTCCATACCTAAAATTCCATCAAAACCTCTAGAGTGAATGTATTTGAAAATATTGGTGTAATTGATTTCCCCAGTGTTAGGCTCATTTCTTCCTGGATTATCTCCAATTTGGAAATAACCAATCTCATCCCAGCACTTTTCTATATTTGGAATTAAATTCCCTTCTTGAATTTGTTGGTGATAAATGTCAAATAAAATTTTACAGGAGGGAGAATCTACAGTTTTACAAATTTCATAAGCCTGTGGACTCTCAGATAAAAAAAGTCCTGGGTGATTTCTAAAATTTAACGGCTCCAATACCATCACAATTCCATGGGGCTCCAAAAGGGTAGCTGCTTGCTTTAAACTTTCAACCACGTGAGCGGTTTGATAGGCCATATTTTGACGTAAATCTACATGCCCAGGAACAACAGTAATCCATTTTGCATTAACTCGCTTGGCAACAGGGATAGCCTTTTTGATGTAATCCAAAAACTCCGCTCTTAGAGTTTCATCACCATTTGCCAAATTCGGCTTTTGCCAATAGATTTCATGGGCAACAAAAACTCCCATACGCAGGCCCCTTTTTTCCATGGTCTTTGCCATTTTTTCTTGCAATACCACTTCTCTTGTACGCATACCATTATCTTCAAAAGCAGTAAATCCCTGATCTGCCATAAAATTTAACTGATCAATAGGATCATTTCCCGCATGATGTCTAAACATACCTAGATGTGGAGCATAAGCCAAGTTAAAGGTGTTTTTAGGAGCGCTTTGCCTAGTGCTGGCAAAAGCAGATGCTCCTGTAAAAAGTCCAATGCCTGATACTCCAGCTAGCTGAGTGAAATCTCTTCTATTCATCTTAAATAAATTTAGTTTTTCCAGGGGTTGGTATAGGGTAATTGCCATTTGCATCTGGTAGCGATGGCGGAACACTATCCCAAGTTACATCCGAAGGCATTAAATGCAGCTTGGAGTTAAGCGCCTGATCGAATGTGATTTTCTTACCCGTATAAGTTGCCATTCGTCCTAAAATTGCTGAAAGGGTACTTTTAGCACCATTTTCAGCATCCGAAATAACTCCTCCACTTCGAATAGACGCAAAAAGTTTATCATGCTCTACTTGATATGGATTTGGATCTTGATTTATGTTTGAGGCTGTATCATAATTAGCCTCGTTTTTTGAATACTTATATTGTAAAATTCCTTCCAAGTCAGTGATTTGTCCTTTCGAAGTTTCTATATTTCCTTTGGTTCCTTGAAAAACTTCATCTACCCGACTCATCGTTCCAGGGATATGTCGGCATTGACTTGAAATTACGGCACCACTAGCATAGGTGAACTCTACAAAATGGTGATCAAAAATTTCACCATGATCTTTTCCGTTACGAACTTGTCGTCCACCCATTCCTTGAGCTGAGACTGGATAATCTCCAATAAACCAATTAGCTACATCAATATTGTGGATATGTTGCTCTAAAATATGATCACCACAGAGCCAGTTAAAATAATACCAGTTTCGCATTTGGTATTCTAATTCCGATTGTCCAGGTTTACGCTTTTTAACCCAAACCCCAGCATCATTCCAGTAAACTTGACCACTTCTAATTTTCCCTATCTCCCCTGCATCAATTCGTTTTTTTAGATCAATATATTTGGATTGGTAGTGACGTTGCAAACCAACAACTACATTGAGTTTCTTTTCTTTAGCAATTTTAGCTGTAGCTAAAACTTTTCGAATGCCCACAGGATCAGTAGCCACTGGCTTTTCCATAAATACGTGCTTATCATTAGCAATGGCATATTCAAAATGGTAAGGTCTGAATCCAGGAGGTGTTGTCAAGATTACCACATCTGCCAGATCAATCGCTTTTTTATAAGCGTCAAAACCGACAAATCTATTTTTTTCTTTAACATCGATTTTTTTCTCACCATCAAAATGTTCTTGAATTCCTTTTAAACTCCTTTCAATACGATCACCAAAAGCATCAGCCATGGCAACCAATTCCACATTTTCATCTGCTGTAAGTGCCTGAACAACTGCTCCAGAACCTCTTCCACCGCAACCTACAAGGGCAATTTTAAGCTTTTTCTCACCATGTACATTTGCCATAGCGTCTACCCCAAGAGGCATTGTTAATAAAGCGCTCGTTGCAAGTGCTGTTTTCTGCACAAAAGAGCGTCTCGATTCATTTTTTTGATTTTGATTTTTCTTATTCATGATTTTTAATTTATTCTGTTGATTCGTATTTCCAATATTTTTTCTGCTCTTGATCAGAAGGAGTTTTCAAGGGGCGAACCACTCGAAATCCTACAAAAGGAGCATCAGTATGCCACCACTTACTTTTTGGTATTTGTGGGTCTCGCCTCTTCCATTTTTTTGAGGAAGGTCGTCTTGCTGCAGAGCGTAATCGATTTGGATTATCCATCCAAGAACCACCTCTCACCACCTTAGGATATATCTTTTCACCTACCTCCAATGGGTTGGTTACTGATTTATTTCGTTTTCTATATGCAGTAGGAATGTATTGATCTAAAGTCCATTCAGAAACATTTCCGTGCATATCATATAACCCCAAAGGATTTGGTTTTTTAGTTCCTACTTTTTGATATTTATCATTACTGTTTTCTCCATACCAAGCGTAATCAGAAAGTCGACTGGAGTCATCTCCAAAACTATAGGCGGTTTCAGACCCTGCACGACAAGCATATTCCCATTCAGCTTCAGTAGGTAAGCGGTAAAAATTACCAGTCATAGCTGACAACCATTCACAAAATTTTACTGCCGCCAGTTGGGTCATGCAGATTGCAGGATAATTATCAATTCCCATCCCAAAACTCATCTCTACATATGGAGTAGTTGCACCAGAAACAGCGTCTACATTAACTTGAACTTCATTACTAGCAGTTTTTATTACTTGATTTCCATCATTCTCTCGACTTACAAAAAGATTATATAGATCCCAAGTGATTTCGAATTGTCCCATCCAAAAACCGTCAATAGAAGCGGTGTGCTGTGGGCCCTCATCTCCAAAATGACCCTTTTCAGACTTTGGACTACCCATTTTAAAAGTTCCTGCCTCAATATAGACCATCGGAAGGATTGCATTTGATCCAGGAACTTGTTCTTGGTAGTTTTCATACTGAGCCATCCCAACTCGAGTTCCCATTAACCATGTCATTAGAATCCAAGTAAATGAAAAAGAAAATACACCGGACTGTGTCAAAAAAAGCCGCATACTACATTAGGATGTTTAAATTTAAAAAAAAAATCAATCCAATTATTGATTTTTGATTTTTGATTTTTATAAAAGACAAGCCAATTAAAATAGTTATAAATAAAATAATTTTTATTAAATATTTTTTTTAGCAATATTTAAGGCATACTAAAAGTAAATTAATTTCTTCTAGAGCAATTAAATTTATTATACAAATTATTAATCTAGTGGTTTTTTTTTAAAAATTAAACTTCGGAATTATTATTATTTTTATTAAAAATAGAAGTTTAAATAAAACATATACAAAAATGAACTTTATGTATACGAGAATAAATTTATTTAAGAGCCCAATATATCCATTTAAAACAAACTTTTAGAAAACTTATGTAATTTAGTTTTAAATTAGATTGATCTATAGATACTTAAATAATTAAGGAACCTTTAAATTCTAAATAATTTGCTCTTAAGAACAAAATATAAATTGCGTTTAATTCTTATAATTCTAATTCAATCTAGTCAATTAATTGGCCAAAGTTCAGATGAAAAAACCTCTTCGGTAATTGAATCCAGTAATTTGATTGGTAAAACAATAAGTTTCAGTAATGAGACAAATTATAATTACTTAATCTCTGTTATTTTTAAAGAAAATTATGGGGCCACAAAAAAAACAGGTATAGCCAAATTTCCTAGTGACAAGTTTTCAGATTATCCCGAGATAGCAGTACTTTTAGAGAAAAATTTCATTATTAATGATACGATTGAAGACTATTACTTCATTGCAAAAAACGGAATAAGTGACCGGGTAGTTATAAAACTTAATGATGTTTTATTACAAAATACAAATAATCAAAAAGATTTTAAAGAAGTCGGGGAATCAAGTTATTACACTGGACGCTTTTCTGAATTTGTCATCCCTAAATCAATTATAATAAATGGAGTCAACACATTACAAATTTTTGTGCTTAAAACTACATCTACTCCTATTTTTCATGGTGATATCTATCTGAAAAAGAACGATAGTGAACTAAAAGATCTGGAAAGTAAAGAAATTAATTTGAATGGGGATTGGACATACACTGTTTATTCTGAAAACTTGTCGAATTTTAAAACAGGAGGCGTGGATGCCAATGTCACAAGTGTTTTCCCTAATTATGAATTTAATGAAGAAAAATTTGCAAGTAGCTCTTTTGACGATAATGATTGGAGTACCACTGATTTTCCGAATTCATTTGCACTTATTTTCAGTAGGCAGCAAATAGATGGAGCCGTTTGGTTTAGAAAAAAAATAAACTTTACCGAAAAACCAAAAGAAGACTATTTGTTTGAGGTCCTAGACGGGATTGATGATGTTGACTTTTTGTATGTCAATGGACAATTAGTAGGTAGCACTAATTGCTATAATTGTCCACGTCGATACAAAATCCCTAAGGAATATATGCAAAAAGAAAACATCTTTACTTTGCTTGTAATAGATAATTACGGCCTCGGAGGATTAAGTGGTCCAATTAAAATTAAAACTTCAAAACAATCGATAGATATTTCAAAAGGATGGAAATTTAAATTGATTTTTGACATTAAAAAAATTCATTTTATTGAAATTTATAAAGAGATTTCAAATCCTTTTGAATCAAATAATTACAGTTTTATTGATTTTAATGGTAATGCTATCCAAAAATTAAAAGTGGCTGAAATGATGGGAATTAAGATTGGCAAAGATTATGAAACACCCTTTTACCTACTATTATTAATTACATTAATACTAATTATAGTGTCAGCGATTTTTATTTATAGAAATTTCACTTATAAATTAAACAAAAAAGAGGATCAAACAAACTTTAGCTCCAATGATAATACATTATCAAGCCGTATATTAATAAGGTCTGGCCGTACTGATCATAATATTGAAATTAATAGCATTTCCTTAGTTGAAGCTAAAAAGGATTATGTGAAAATATCTACAACAGATAATTCTTATTTGGTCAGAAATAATCTAAAAGTATTTCTTGAACAACTTCCC
>JABGXI010000021.1:0-17653 GCA_018675855.1 Flavobacteriaceae bacterium
AGATGCAGTTGTTGCTCTTAAAAAAGCGGATGCAAATGTTATAGGAATGCTTGCTCTTTTCACTTATGGTTTCACAGTTGCAGATCAGGCTTTTAAAACAGCAAATATTAGCATACAAACACTTTGTGATTATGATAACCTACTTCCAGTTGCAATTGCTCAAAATAAAATATCTTCAGAACAATCTGAAAATTTGAAAAAATGGCGTGAGAATCCCTCTCAGTGGAATCCTAGCCAGGGATAGATTCATATAACATTCTTGATTGGTTAGAATTTAAAGTTATTGATTCTCCTTTCATATTTTCTATAATCAAAAAACCTTCAGGACTTAAACCCCTTGAAATTGCTTTAAAAGATTTACCATTTCTTTTAAATAATGCTACTTTATCTTTTTTCCACAAAAGATTTGAATATTCTTCTATCCAGTGTTCTTTAGACACAGTATTAATTGAAAAAAGTGTAAGTTCTAAAGCTTCCTTAAGTGAATTAAAAACTTTTTCCAATATCCATTCTTTTCCCGTGACTGAAGCTAAAGATCCAGCATAAGGCAAGTCCAAGAATTTTAACTGATTTACATTCAAACCCACACCAATAATTGAAGATTTTAGTTGTGATTTTTTAACTATATTTTCAATTAATATTCCGGCGACTTTTTTATTACATGACAAAATGTCGTTTGGCCATTTAATCTTTAAATCAGGAATACCAATTACCTTTAAAGCGTTTATTATTCCAATAGCCACACCAGCACTAACCATAAAAGTATTTCTTGAATGAAAATTTGTGAAAGATCTATAAACACTGAATGTTAAGCTATTCTCAGCTGAAGAAATCCAATTTCGTTCGCGTTGTCCCCTACCCTTTGTTTGTTCTTTAGCCCAGACCAACTCTCCATCAACACAATCACCTTTTTGATATCTTTCTTTCAGAAAATTATTAGTTGAAGGAATGGCATTAAGTTTGATTAATTTAAAATAGCTCATATAAGTAGATGTAACCGACTTAAAATGTAATAAATTTACCAAAAAAGAGCACTATTAAATGACACAAAAAACAGATAGTAACCAATCCTTATTAGATGAAATCATCTTAGGTATTGAAAACGTTAAAGGAGAAGAAATTTTAATCCTAGATTTAAGAGAGATTGACAATACTCCTTGTGAATATTTTGTGGTTTGTAGTGCTAATTCAAATACGCAAGTATCAGCGATTGTAAGTTCAGTACAAAAAAATGTTAGTAAAGCTCTTCATGAAAAACCCTTACATACTGAAGGTTCGGAAGTAGCTGAATGGGTTTTGATAGACTATGTGAACATAGTTGTTCATGTCTTTCAAAAACAAATACGAGAATACTACAATATCGAAGAACTTTGGGGAGATGCTAAAAGTACCCAAATAGTACAGAATTATTAAAAAACTATGAAAGAAGAAAAAAAACCAACGACTCCTAAATTTAATATTTATTGGCTATACGGTGCTATTATATTTGTACTCCTTAGTATGAGTATTTTTGGAGGAAGTGATTCCTGGCAAACATTAAGTAAGACAAACATTTCAAACTTTGAAAAATACCTTAATGCAGGTGACGTCATTGAAGTTATTGTAATTCGAAATAAAAATAGTGTCCGTGTAACTCTTTCGCCAGAAGCACTCAAAAAAAGTGATCATCAAAACGTTATTTCAAAAAATATTTTGGGCCAAGAAAATACTAAGGGCCCGCATTATCAATTTGAAGTTGGAAGTTTAGAACTTTTTGAAGAAAAATTAGAAAAAGCTAGAAGTAATGGTGTTCTTTTCCGTTTAGAATTTATCACCGTTGAAAATCGCTGGGCAGATACCTTAATAGGATTTTTACCTTTCATTATTATTATTGGGGTATGGATTTTCCTCATGCGACGAATGTCCGGAGGTGCAGGCGGAGGAGCTGGAGGTCAAATTTTTAATATTGGAAAATCAAAAGCCAAATTATTTGACAAAAACACGGATGTTAAAACAACGTTTAAAGATGTTGCGGGTTTAGAAGGGGCAAAAGAAGAAATTCAAGAAATTGTAGACTTCCTTAAAAACCCAACTAAGTATACAATTTTAGGTGGTAAGATACCCAAGGGAGCCTTGTTAGTAGGATTACCTGGGACAGGAAAAACCTTACTAGCAAAAGCAGTTGCAGGTGAAGCTAAAGTCCCATTCTTTTCATTGTCAGGATCTGATTTTGTTGAAATGTTTGTAGGAGTGGGGGCTTCCAGAGTACGTGATTTGTTTAAACAAGCAAAGGACAAATCTCCTGCCATTATTTTTATTGATGAAATTGATGCTATTGGTCGTGCTAGAGGTAAAAGTAATATGAATGGCTCAAATGATGAACGAGAAAATACACTTAATCAGTTATTGACAGAAATGGATGGTTTTGGTACAAACACCAATGTGATTGTTATTGCTGCAACTAACCGAGCAGATGTTCTTGACAAAGCCCTTATGAGAGCGGGACGATTTGATCGACAAATTTATGTAGACCTTCCAGATTTAAACGAACGTCGCGAAATTTTCAAAGTTCATTTAAAACCTTTAAAAGTTATTAAGACATTAGATATTGAGTTTTTGGCAAAGCAAACTCCAGGTTTTTCTGGAGCAGATATTGCAAATGTTTGTAATGAAGCTGCATTAATTGCAGCAAGAAAAAATAAAAAATCTGTTGGAAAACAAGATTTTTTAAATGCTGTTGACAGGATTGTAGGTGGTTTAGAAAAGAAAAATAAAATAATTACTCCTGATGAAAAGAAAACTATTGCCTATCATGAAGCAGGACATGCGCTTGTTAGCTGGCTACTAGAATATGCTGCCCCACTTGTAAAAGTTACTATTGTTCCTAGAGGAAAATCATTGGGAGCAGCTTGGTATCTTCCCGAAGAACGTCAAATTGTTCAAACAGAGCAAATGCTTGATGAAATGTGTGCCACTTTAGGTGGACGTGCCGCTGAAAAGGTAATGTTTAATAAAATCTCTACGGGCGCCCTAAGTGATCTTGAAAAGGTAACTCAACAAGCAAGAGCTATGGTTTCAGTCTATGGCTTGAATGATGTAATTGGAAACATTACTTATTATGATTCAACAGGACAATCAGAATATAATTTTTCAAAACCATATTCAGAAAATACTGCACAAAAAATTGATCATGAAATTTCAGAAATTATTGAAAGACAGTACCTAAGAGCAATTGATATTCTAAAAACATCTAAAGGTAAATTAACGCTCCTAGCAGAACGTCTTTTAGAAAAAGAAGTTATTTTTAAGGATGATTTAGAAAACATTTTAGGAGTAAGACCTTTTAAATCCAACTTTGAAAAAATAGAAGAAGCCAAGGCTCTTAAACTAAAATAGAGACAAATTTAATATGGGAATATGGGATAAATTTTTTGGTCAATTCACTGGAAAAAAAACCAAGCAAAGCCCTTATATGCCTATTAAAGAAGATTCTCTTGATATCAGCTTTGCTAAAAATTTTACCTTAAAAGGAGGCCTTTTTCTGTTTTGTGAATCCTCAGATTCTGTCTTTAATAATTATAAAGAAATTTGTATTGAAAACAAGTGGAATCCTTCAGCGATTTTATGTCTAGAAAAAAAACTATCATTAAGTTTGAATATTAAACTCTTTGATCAAAATTCAGAAAATCTAAAGTCTTTTAAAGCTGCTGTTATATTTTGCGAATATATTATAAGTGATTCTGGAAAAATACTACTTAGCGAACATCAGATTCATCATTTCAAAATTCCTGATTTACCAGAAACTATTATAGTATTTGCAAAATCAAATCAATTAGTAAAAGATGTGAGTCAAGGGATGACTTTGTTGAAAAATAAATACAAAAATCAAATCCCTACTAATATTAGTACTTTAAACGTTAAATCGAATTTCATCAAGGAAAAATTCCCTTCAGCTCCTGAGACTAGTGCAAAAAACATATATTTGCTTTTAGAGGAAGATTCGTAATTATGAGAGAAATAATGGTAAGGGGATTTTCAGGAATCCTATATGTAGCCTTAATTGTTTCATCAGCTTTATTGTCAAATTTAGCCTTTACTATTGTTCTTTCACTTTTTTCTGCCTTAGCATTATTTGAGTTTCAAAGATTACTTAAATACAAAAGTCCCATTCCTCTTCTTTTTTTTATTCTTCTGATCTACCAATTTTACATTCAAAAAATAGATAGCAACCTTCATCTAGGTTTACTGTTTTTATGCATTTTTACAAATCTGCTACTTGTATATTTATTACTTACAAAAAAAGCATTTATACTTGCACCATTTCTCAAAAGTAGTTTTGCTTTATTTTATCTTGTAGCTTCAGGATATTTTATTGTAGCAACCTCAAGTATTCAAAACTCTGTCATTCATGGCATTACGATTTATATGTACCTACTGATATGGATCAATAATAGCTTCGCATACTTAACGGGGAAAAAATGGGGGAAGACTCCACTTTTTCCAAATGTATCACCCAAAAAAACATGGGAAGGATTTTGGGGTGGAGCCTCAGTTTGCTTCCTTATAAGTCTAATTATTGCAATTTCACAAAAAGATTATTCACTCTGGGTTTTACCTGTATTATCTGGAATTGTAATTATAGGAGCAACATTAGGTGATCTTATTCAATCGAAGTTTAAAAGACATGCCAAAGTAAAAGATAGTGGTTCGTTAATTCCCGGACATGGTGGGTTTTATGATAGAATGGATAGTGTCCTTTTTACAGCTCCTTTTGTTAATTTATTTTTAATTTTTGTTCACTATGTTTCATAAAGAAGGATATCAAATAATTATGACAAGTTTTGTTGTAACAGCTGGGATTGCTGTTTTATCAGAATATAGTATTGAAGATCATACCTTTATTAAAAGTGGAGTTCAAATTATTGCATTATTAATGCTTATTTTAATTCTTCAATTTTTCAGAAACCCAAAACGTGAAACTCCCATAAATGATAAACAACTTATTGCTCCAGTAGATGGAAAAGTAGTTATCATTAAAGAAGTATTTGAAAAAGAGTATTTTAAAGACAATCGTCTTCAAGTATCAATATTTATGTCACCATTAAATGTACATGTAACTAGGTATACCATGAGTGGTAAAGTTCAATTTAGTAAATACCACCCAGGAAAATATCTTGTGGCGTGGCATCCAAAATCTTCAGAGTTAAATGAACGTACTACTATTGTCTTAAAAAATGAAATCTTTGGAGAAGTACTCTATCGACAAATTGCGGGTGCTGTAGCTCGTCGAATTGTAAACTATGCAGAAGTTGGGATGGAAGTGATAAAAGGAACCGATGCGGGTTTTATCAAATTTGGCTCTCGAGTTGACTTATTCCTGCCTTTAGGAACTCACCTAGATATAGCTTTAAATGACACTGTTAAAGGTGGGGTTCAGCAAATTGCTCATATAGACTAAAATATACCTAGACTTTTCTCTAGCATACTTATTTTGTCAGTAGCATCTGCTGCTTTCTTTCGTTCAATAGAAATAACTTGTTCTGGTGCATTTTCCACAAAACGTTTGTTTGATAATTTCTTTTTAACTGAATCTAAAAACCCTTTAGTGTATTTTAATTCTGCAATCAGTTTCTCTTTTTCAGCTTCAGGATCTTCTGTAACTTCTGCAGGAATAAAGAACTCTAACTTATCAACCCTAAAACTACCGCCCAAACTTTCATTCGGAGCATTTTCATAATATAAGCCTTCAAGCATTCCTAACTTAATAATACTTGCTTCAAAGGGAAGTTTAACTATTGAATTTGTGATGTAGATATTAACTTTTTCTTTTATAGAAATATTTTTATCTTTTCTGAAATTTCGAATTGCAGCAACAACTTCTTTTGCATACTCAAAAGAATTAATAGTTTCTTGATCAAAAGTATTTGAAGTTGGCCATGAAGAAACAATAAGAGCTTCATTTTCTTTACGTGGTCTAATAAAATGCCATAGCTCTTCCGTTAAAAAAGGCATAAAAGGGTGCAGTAATTTGAGGTTATTTTCAAATAGAACAATTACTTTGTCATGAGTTATTTTATCAATTGGCTTGCCATATTCTGGCTTTACAAGTTCTAATAACCAAGAACAAAAATCGTCCCAAATTAATTTATAAAGACTCATTAATGCGTCTGAAATTCGATACTTATCAAAGTTTTCATCAATCCACGACACTTTTTTTTCAAAATGATTATCATACCATTTTAAAGCTTCTGTAGCTTCATCAGGAGAAGCTATAGTAGTATCTATTTCCCAACTATCAATCAAACGGTAGGCATTCCAAATTTTATTAGAAAAGTTTTTCCCTTGCTGACATAAATTCTCATCAAAAAGTAAATCATTCCCTGCAGCAGAACTTAGCATTAAACCAACACGAACCGCGTCTGCACCATATGTTTCTATCAGCTTCAAGGCATCAGGAGAATTTCCTAATTGTTTTGACATTTTACGTCCTTTTTTATCTCGAACCAAGCCTGTTAAATAAACTTTAGAGAAAGGTTTTTCATCTCTAAACTCATAACCAGAAATAATCATTCTAGCTACCCAAAAAAACAAAATGTCTGGACCAGTTACTAGGTCCTGTGTTGGATAGTAATAGTTTATTTCAGCATTTTCAGGGTTTCTAATTCCATCAAAAACTGAAATAGGCCACAACCATGAAGAAAACCAAGTATCTAGTACATCTTCATCTTGACGTAAATTTTCATGAGTTAAGTGAATATTCCCTGATTTTATTTTCGCTAATTCTAAAGCTTCCTTAGGTGTTAAAGCTACAACAAAATCATTTTTTGATGAGCCATAATAAAAAGCCGGTATTCTTTGACCCCACCATAACTGTCTGGAAATATTCCAATCGCGTATATTTTCCATCCAGTGACGGTAGATGTTTTTAAATTTTTCAGGAAGTAATTCAATTGCATCTGACTTTAAAACAGCATTAATTGCAGGTTTTGCCAACTGCTCCATCTTAAGAAACCATTGGTCAGATAGACGAGGCTCAATTACTGCTTTGGTTCTCTCTGAAGTTCCTACTTTATGAACATGTGATTCTGTTTTAACTAAAACTTCAAGAGCATCTAATGCTTTAACTACTTTTTTTCGAGCTACAAAACGATTTAACCCCTTAAACTCTAGACCTTGTTCATTTAGTGTAGCGTCTAGATTGAAAATATCAATAATATCCAAGCTATGTTTTTCTCCTAGAATTTTATCATTTATATCATGTGCAGGAGTAACTTTTAAACACCCTGTCCCAAAATCCATTGCAACATATTCGTCTAGAATAACAGGAACTTTTCTTTGAGTCAATGGCACCCATACCTCTTTCCCTTTTAGGTGTTTATAGCGTTCATCTTCGGGGTTGATACAAACAGCAGTGTCTCCAAAAAGTGTTTCAGGCCGGGTAGTGGCCACTATTACTTTTTCATCAGAACCTTCAACTTTATAGGATATATAGTATAAATTCCCTGATTTTTCTTTATATATGACCTCTTCATCAGACAAGGTTGTCTGGGCTTCAGGATCCCAATTTACCATGCGGTAACCTCTATAAATTAATCCTTTATCATGTAAATCAACAAATACTTTAAGTACCGATTCAGACATATCAGAATCGAGAGTAAATTTTGTTCTGTCCCAATCACAACTGCAACCTAGCTTCTTAAGTTGATCTAAAATAACACCTCCATATTCATGAGTCCATTCCCAAGCATGCTCTATGAATGAATCACGACTTAGGCTGTTTTTCTCGATTCCTTTTTCCTTAAGTTTGGCAACAACTTTTGCTTCTGTAGCAATAGATGCATGATCTGTTCCTGGCACCCAACAAGCGTTATAACCTCGCATTCGAGCTCTACGAATAATAATATCTTGTAAAGAATTATTAAGCATGTGCCCCATGTGTAATATTCCCGTAACATTTGGTGGAGGAATAACTATAGTATAAGGCTCCCTCTTATCTGGAACAGATCTAAAATAACCATTTTGCTGCCAGTAGTTGTACCATTTACTTTCTACTAATTTGGAATTGAACTTGGAAGGAATTTCCATAAAAACTTTAGTCTAATTTTTGAATTACAAAAATAGGGACACTTATGTTATAATAAAAATTAGCATCCCTAATTGAAAGAAAATATATAGATTTACTCTTAAAGATAAATATTATGAAAATATATCATTACGGTAATTTACTTTTCTTATTTGTGATTGCACTTGCTATTTCACAGGAAATTGGGCCTAAAATTAATTTTGACACAACAACTATTGATTATGGAACCATAGAAAATAATAGTGATGGAGCACGGATTTTTATTTTTTCTAATACAGGAAATGCTCCCTTGATTATTAAAAATGTACAATCAAGTTGTGGATGTACAGTTCCTAAAAAGCCGAAAGGTCCAATTGCCCCGGGAGAATCAAGCGAAATTATTGTTCGCTATGACACAAATAGGATAGGTCCTTTTAGAAAAACTATTACCATTACAACTAACGTTAATGATAATCCTATTTTAGCTTTAAAAATTAAAGGGATCGTATTGCCAAAGTCATGAGTTTCAAAAAATGATATTAATTTTATTTTTAACAAAATAATCTCATTTTCTTGATAGGATTCAAAAAAAATGAAGGATCAATAAATATATTTACAAAAGTCATTCTTAGTGATCAAAGAGAATAATATTTTTATCATTTTTACTTTTTATTAATAGTATGCCAAAGTTATCTAGAAAAGGAATTCAACTTCCAACGTCTCCCATCAGGAAACTTGTCAATCACTCAGATGATGCAAAAGCAAGAGGTATAGATGTTCTTCATCTTAATATTGGCCAACCTGATATTGCCGCTCCAAAAGAAGCGATTAATGCCATACAAAAAACACAATTAAAATTACTCCCATATGGTCCATCTCAAGGAACCCATACCTATCGTGAAAAACTATGTGTTTATTACAAAAAAAATGAAATTGAGGTATCTCCTGAAGATATTATAGTTACTACAGGAGCTAGTGAAGCCCTTATATTTACTTTAAACGTTATATGTGATGCAGGCGATGAAATTATTATTCCCGAGCCTTTTTACGCCAATTATAATGGTTTTGCCAGTTCTGCTAGTGTAAATGTTGTTCCTGTTATTTCAGAATTTACTTCACAATTTGAACTTCCGTCTTTAGAGAATATAACTGATAAAATTACTTCAAAAACAAAAGCAATTCTGCTTTGTAATCCTAGTAATCCGACTGGATATGTTTATAATGAAAAAGAAATAAGTACTCTTTGTGAGCTTGCCGTTGAACATGATATTTTTTTAATAGTAGACGAAGTTTACCGTGAATTTATTTACAGCGGCAATAAACATTATTCTGTCTTACAATACCCAGGTGGAAGTGAGCATACAGTAATGATTGATTCTGTTTCAAAAAGATACAGTCTATGTGGAGCAAGAGTAGGGTGTATAGTCTCTAAAAATCAGATGTTTATTCAAAATGTTTTGAAATTTGCACACTTAAGACTTTCTCCACCATCAATTGCTTTAATAGCAAGTGAAGCTGCACTTGACGCACCTGACAGTTATTTAAAAGAAGTAGTTGCAGAATATGAAGTTCGAAGAAGTGTATTGATAGAATACTTAGAAAAGATACCAAACGTGAAGGTTTCTCATCCTTTAGGAGCATTTTATTGTATTGTAAAGCTACCCGTTGAGGATGCAGAAGATTTTTCTAAATATTTACTGACGGATTTTAACGATAACAATCAAACCATAATGCTGGCTCCAGCCAATGGATTTTATTCAACACCTGGCGTTGGACTTAACGAAGTTAGAATTGCCTTCATTTTAGATAGTCAAAAGTTAATTCGTGCCGCAAGTATTTTGGAAAAGGCTTTAATGACCTATACTAAATTACTATCTTGATGCATGTTCAAAATTGAAGAAAACGTTTCTTTAAAAAAATACAATACTTTTGGGATTGACATCCAAACAAAAAAATTTTATGCCCTTTCTTCTTCTGAAAAGCTTAAGAAAGTCTTAATAGAAAATGAAGGAATTCCTCTAAGAATTCTAGGTGGAGGGAGTAATTTGCTTTTTACCAAAAATTTTGAGGGACTTACACTTCAAATTGCAACAAAAGGCATTAAAATAATAAATAAAACTAGAGCAAAAGTACTAGTTGAAGTTCAAGCTGGAGAAAATTGGCATGAATTTGTGCTTTGGAGCTTATCTAATAACTTTGGAGGTATCGAAAATTTAGCACTCATCCCGGGAAGCGTTGGCGCGGCCCCAATTCAAAATATTGGAGCCTATGGAGTAGAGCTAAAGTCAGTATTTCATTCTTGTAAGGCATTTGAAATTACTACTAGAAAAATACATACTTTTTCAAATGATGAGTGTGAATTTGGATACAGAGACTCCATATTTAAAAAAAAATTAAAAGGAAAATTTATCATTCTTAGTGCTTGTTTTTCACTCCAGAAATTTCCACATAGTATCGATATTTCCTATGGAGCTATTAATTCTCAACTGGCAGATAAACTTGCCACTATCCAAAATATAGCAGAAGCGGTTATAGCTATTAGGCTTTCTAAACTTCCCAACCCTAAAAAAATTGGTAATAGTGGTAGTTTTTTCAAGAATCCTATAGTTACTCTAAATGACTTCAAAAAAATTCAAAAAATATTTCCTAAACTCCCCCATTACCCTAGTAAAGAGGGTTTTATTAAAATTTCAGCCGGATGGATCATTGAATCATTAGGTTTTAAAGGAATAAGGGAGGGAGATGCAGGTGTTCATGAAAAACAAGCCCTTGTATTAGTTAATTATGGGACTGCCTCTGGAATTCAAATTTTAGCACTGGCAAAAAAAATACAAAAAGCTGCTCTAGACAAGTTTGGTGTTTCCTTAGAAACGGAAGTAAATATTCTCTAAATACTATTCTTTATTTTTTGAATCTATTTGAATGGTGACTGGACCATCATTAATAAGAGATACCTCCATATTTGCTCCAAAAGTTCCAGAAACCACTTTTTTGCCAAGTTGCATTTTAGCAGTTGTCAGAAACAATTCGTACAAGGGAAAAGCGTGTTCGTGTTTTGCTGCTCTGATATAAGAAGGACGATTCCCCTTTTTTGTAGAAGCCATAATAGTAAACTGACTAATTACCATTAACCCTCCGCCAGAATCTAGAAGCGAAAGATTCATTATTTCATTTACATCATTGAAAATACGAAGATTTAAAACTTTATTTACCAACCATTCAACATCTGACGCATAATCTGCTGCTTCAATACCTAAAAAGACAAGTAAGCCACTTTCTACAGTTCTTTCTTCAGACTTATCAATAATAACTTGAGCATTTTTAACCCTTTGAATAATAACTCGCATAATTAATTTCGGTAAAGGGTATCATCCTCCAACATTTGTAAATATGAAGCATAACGAGATGAAGAAATTTTACCAGCTTCAACAGCCCCTATAATTGCACATTTTGGTTCGTTATGGTGTAAACAATTATGAAATTTACATTTATTTTTTCTTTTGTGAAATTCCGGAAAATAATTTCCAATTTCCTCAGGCTTCATATCTACCACTCCAAAACCCTTAATTCCTGGAGTATCTATAATCTTAATCCCTTTAGTTAAAGCAAACATTTCTGCATAGGTGGTGGTATGCATTCCCTGCTGATGTTGCTTTGAAATAGCTGCTGTTTTTATATTTAGATCTGGAGATATCGCATTTACTAAAGTAGACTTACCTACTCCACTATGTCCTGAAAACATACTCACTTTATCTTGCATTATAGATTTAACCGTTTCTATTTCAATGTCGTTAGTAGCTGAAATACTATAGGTAGAATATCCAATATCTTGATAGATTTTTTGAAATTCTTTTACTTCTTTTAATTCAAAATCTTCATAAGAATCTATTTTATTGAAAAGTAATATAGCTGAAATTTGATAGGCCTCTGCAGTGACTAAAAAGCGATCTACAAAAGCAGGAAACGTAGGGGGGTTGTTTAAGGTTATGATTAAAAAAACCTGATCAATATTAGAGGCAATTATATGGGTTTGCTTAGAAAGATTTACTGATTTTCTTACAATATAATTTTTTCTTTCTTCAATTTGAGTAATATTTCCCTCTGGTTCAGTCGCAAGACGATCAACTTCAAAGAGAACGTGGTCTCCAACAGCGACAGGATTTGTGCTTTTAATTCCTTTTAATCTAAGTTTTCCTTTTATTCTACAATCGTAAAAAATACCTTCAGAATGAACCGTATACCAACTTCCCGTAGACCGATAAACAATACCCTTTTTCAAATGCTTTATTTACAAAGTAACAGCTTTTTTTTCAGCCTTTATGAATGAACGAGGTTTAGAGTAATTTGTATCTTTATAAAAAGTTTATTCATGGCCCAAAAAACACTTTTAATGATTTTAGATGGTTGGGGCAATTCTCCTGATCCAAAAATTTCTGCAGTTGATCAAGCTAAAACACCTTACATAGATTCTTTATACAAAAAATATAGTTACAACACCCTTAGAACCGATGGGAAGCATGTTGGACTTCCAGAAGGTCAAATGGGGAATAGCGAAGTAGGTCATATGAACTTGGGAGCTGGTAGAATAGTCTATCAAGATTTAGCTAAAATTAATTTAGCCATTGAGAATGATACTTTAAGAAATGAAAAGGTTTTAACTAAAAGTTTAGAATATGCTAAAGCCAATAATAAAAAGGTTCATCTATTAGGACTTCTTTCAAATGGTGGTGTGCATTCGCATATAAATCACTTAGAGGGATTATTAGACCTTATTGGAGAATACCATTTAAAGGAGGTTTACCTCCATGCTTTCACTGACGGACGAGATGTGGATCCGAAATCTGGTAAAGGTTTTATTGAACGAATTGAAAAAAAATTATATGAAACAGGTGGACAACTCGCCTCAATCATTGGCAGATACTATGCAATGGATCGAGACCAACGCTGGGAACGAATTAAAAAAGCATACGACTTACTAATAAGTGGAAAAGGGACTGGAACAACTAACTTTTCAGAAGAACTTTTAAAAAATTATGCTGCGGGAGTAACCGATGAATTTATTGAACCTCTTTTTAAGGATAATGGAACAGGAAAGCCTTTAGCCCTTATCACCAAAGATGATGTAATCTTATTCTTTAATTTTAGAACTGATAGAGGTAGGGAATTAACTCAAGTCCTCTCTCAAAAAGCTTTTCCAGAACAAGAAATGAAACCTTTAGATCTTTATTATGTTACACTCACTAATTATGATAATTCATTTAAAAAAGTTAATGTGATTTTTGATAAAAAAAATCTAAAAGATACCCTTGGATATGTCTTAGCTCAAGCATCAAAAACACAGCTTCGAATTGCTGAGACTGAAAAATATCCTCACGTAACTTTTTTCTTTAACGGAGGAAGAGAAATTCCATTTGAAGGAGAGGAACGTATTTTATGTCCTTCACCAAAAGTAGCTACTTATGATTTAAAACCTGAAATGAGTGCTTTTCAAATTAGGAATGCCATTATTAAAAAAATCAATACAACTGCACCTGATTTTATTTGTTTAAATTTTGCTAATCCAGATATGGTTGGACATACCGGTAATATTCAAGCGGCTATTAAGGCCTGTGAATTTGTAGATGAATGTGCGGAAGCTGTTATTGAAACTGCGCTTGAAGCTGGCTATGTAAGTATTGTAATTGCAGATCATGGCAATTGTGAAACGATGATTAATGCAGATGGTAGTCCTAATACTGCCCATACAACAAATCCTGTTCCAATTATATTAGTAGATACTGAAAAGAAAAAAATAAATGCTGGGATTTTAGGGGATATTGCACCTACTGTTTTAGATTTATTAGATGTTTCGCAACCCAAGACAATGACTCAAAAGTCGTTAATTAACAGACAATGAAAACTATAACTTTCCTTACATTTTTATTGTTGGCTCTGATAAGTTGTAAAAATCCGGTACCAAAAAAAATATACCAACAACCATTTAATTTAGAAAGTATTATTAGAGAAACCGTTCTAATTTGCTATGTAAATCGTGCCAATCTGAACTTCCTCAAATTTCAGGCTTGGTTTAAACCTGAATATGTAAATATTAAAATACCTGAAGGATGGTCAGCAAACTATTCACCTCTTACCAAAAATCTTGAATTTAAATTATTTTTAAGTGCTTGGTGTGGTGATACTCAACGTGAATTTGAAGGCATCTTTAAACTGCTTGATCTTTTAGGAATATCAGAAAATCGAATTGAAATGGATTCTATTTCTGAATATAAAGATAGTCCACTGGGTTATGAAAAAGAATTTGATATTCTAAATATCCCTACCCATATTTTTATTGAAGATGGAAATGAACTCAATAGAATTGTCGAATTTCCTTTTGAAAGTCTTGTTGAATATTTTTCGAAAATTTTAAAAAATTTACCTCACGAAGACTCATACGCAGATTTTTAATATGGCGGCAATCGTACTAAAAACACTAGAGGAAATTGAATTAATGCGCGAAAGCGCTTTGATAGTATCTAAAACATTAGGAATGTTGGCCTCGGAAATCAAACCTGGTGTCAGTACTCTTAAGTTAGATGGCCTTGCAGAAAGATTTCTTCGAGACCATAAAGCAGAACCAGGATTTTTAGGCCTATATAATTTTCCCAATACTCTTTGTATGAGTCCAAACTCACAAGTAGTCCATGGAATTCCAAGTAAAGAACTCCTTAAAGATGGAGATATTATATCCATTGACTGTGGAGCTTTAAAAAATGGTTTTTATGGTGACCATGCCTATACCTTTGCAGTTGGAGAAATTGATCCAATAGTTGAAAAATTATTAGAAGTCACTAAAGCTTCACTCTATGAAGGGATTGATAAGTTTCGTGAAGGAAACCGTATTGGAGACATGGCCTATGCAATTCAACATTACTGTGAAAAAGAAGGTTATGGTGTAGTCCGAGAATTGGTTGGACATGGTCTAGGAAAAATAATGCATGAAGGCCCGGAAGTTCCTAATTATGGAAAAAGAGGGCAAGGCAAAAAATTTCAAGAAGGAATGGTCTTGGCTATTGAACCAATGATTAATGGTGGTACACATAGAATAAAACAACTTAAAGACGGTTGGACAATTCTTACTGCGGATGGTAAAGCAAGTGCTCATTTCGAACATAATGTTGCTTTAGTTAATGGGAAACCAGAACTGCTCTCAACTTTTCAATACATTTATGAGGCTTTAGGTATTAGAAGTGATGAAGAAATACCCTTTAGAAAAAAACCTTTAATCATATGAAATGGTTATTAAATTTTATTCCTAGGCCTCTTTTAATTTCACTGAGCATTTGGTTTAGACCTTTTATTAAACTTTACTATAAAGGAACTCGATTTACAGATCCTATAGATGGAAGTTCCTATCGTAAGTTTTTGCCCTATGGTTATCAAAAAAATCGTGATAATGCATTATGTCCTGGAACACTTTCTTTAGAAAGACACCGGCTTTTGTGGCTCTACCTTTCAAGAGAAACATCCTTTTTAAAGCAAAACTTAAAGGTTTTGCACGTAGCACCCGAACAAGTATTTTACACTAAGTTTAAGAGCCTGAAAAAATGGGAATATATCACAACAGATCTCCACTCTCCTTTAGCAGATATTAGGGCAGACCTATGCAATTTGCCTTTTGAAGACAATCAATATGACTTGATTTTGTGTAATCATGTGTTGGAACATATACAAAATGATATTAAGGCCATGCGTGAACTTTACAGAGTTCTAAAAAAAGACGGTACGTTAATTGCACAAGTACCCTTAGAGGAAAACCGTGATACCACTTTTGAAGATGACACCATTTTAGATAAAAAAGAACGAACCCGTATTTTTGGACAATATGATCATTTAAGGGTGTATGGGAAAGATTACTACTTTCGACTTGAATCTGTTGGTTTTAAAGCTGAAGGAATTGATTTTTTGAATAGTTTAAGTAATCATGAAAAAGAATCCTTTGCCCTTCCTAAACAAGAACGGATTCCTGTGGCAATTAAAAAATAATTATGAGCCTACTAATTCTCTTTTAAAAAGCCGGATGAAAAAATCTCTTTTACTTTACCCAATGAATCTGATAGAATCCAATAGGCCTCCAGACTTGGTTGTTTTTCAATAAGTAATTTTGCCTGCTGTAAAGGCATTACCATGAGTGCTGTAGCATAAGCATCTGCTTTCATACAATTTTCTGCTAAAACGGAAACACTTAATACATTAGACGGAATCGCTTTTCCTGTTTTTGGGTTTATTGAATGAACCCATCGTTCTCCGGTAGTTTCATCTATAGAAAATTTTCTGTAATTCCCTGAGGTGGCTAAAGCCTCATTTTCTAATGTAATTACTTGAATAAAAGTTCTGTTTTCTCCTTGATTTGGATCATCAATGGCTACTTTCCAAAATGAATCAGATTTTAAATTTTTACCTTGAGCAATAATTTCACCTCCAATTTCAACTAAAAAAGAAGCAATATTTAGATGCCTAAGATACATAGCCAAGACATCAACTGCATAGCCTTTTGCTAAAGCGTTGAAATCAAAATATACTTTTGGGTGTGTCTTAAGTATAGTATTATTAATACTTAACTTTGTTTTATCCCATCCTGTAAATTGTAAAATACTATCCAATTGTTGAGTAGATACAGTATTAAGCTTTTTGCCAGGACCAAAACCGTAGGCATTAACTAATGCGCCAACAGTTGGATCAAAAAAACCATCAGTAGTATTGTAAACTTCAGTCGCTGATTTATATACTTTTACAAAATGATCATCAACAACTAGCAAACTATCTCCCCTGTTAATTTTTGAAATATCCGAAGTTGGAATATAAGTTGATAAAGATTGATTTAATACTGCAAAAATAGAATCTACTTTGTGTTCCATTAAAGTTTCTTCTAAATTTTCTGCATTATATGAAATAGAATAGCTTGTTCCAAGCGCATACCCCTCTATGCGTTTTGTAACGACATGATCTTCCTGATGGCAGCTGAAAAATAAACTTATAAATACAATACTAAATAATTGTTTGGAGTCCATCGAAATTAACCACATAAGGATCATTTTTAGTTAAAGGTTTTTCGTAATCATTGGCATGAGCAAAACCAACTCCTGCATAAAATAGTCTAGCTTTATTTTTTTCTGCATGATTTTTAACTTTATTCATCCTAATTAAATCATATTCTTTGGGTGCATTAGGATATAAACAACCCTGAACCATTACAAAATAAAGAATTTTATCTTTTACACAAACAAACTGGGGAGAGCGTTTGATTTGTGAATTAACCGCTAGAAATTCATATCCTTCAATCTCCAAATATTTACCAACTTCTCCCATAGCAAGTTGATGAATGTCTTGTAAGTTTAATGTTTTCATAGCATTACCAAAATAAAAAAGAGGCTTTATAAGCCTCTTTAAATTTATCCCCCAAAATCATCAAAACGAACATTCTCTGGTGGAACTCCAAAATCATCTGCCATGCGTTCAATAGCCTGGTTCATTAAAGGTGGCCCACAAAAGTAAACTTCAATATCTTCAGGCGAATCATGATGATTTAAGTAATTATCAATTACTACTTGGTGCACAAAACCTGTGAAACCG
>JABGXI010000022.1:0-10847 GCA_018675855.1 Flavobacteriaceae bacterium
CAAAGTGATCTTGTTGAGCTTAAATGCGGTTCCGATCCCTTGAACAATCTTTCAAGAGCAAATGATACTGATTTTGATGGTATACCTGATTGTTTAGATATTGATGATGATAACGATGGCTTTAATGATGAAGCAGAAATTACTGCTGAAACAGATCCCTTAAATATTAATGAATTCCCAGGTTATTTAGATTCAGATGGAGATGGTTTTATAGGGGATGGTGATAATTGTCCAGAGATACCAAATCCTAATCAATTAGATTTTGATAATGATGGTAGGGGAGATGCATGTGATAATTGTATTTCAATTGATAATTTTAATCAGCTAGATGAAGATCTAGATGCAATAGGTGATGTATGTGATAATTGTTTAGGTTTAGCGAATCCTCTCCAAAATGATTTTGATCAAGACGGACAAGGAGATTTATGTGATCTCGATGATGATAATGATGGGCAAACCGATGAAGATGAAATTAGTTGCGGTTCTAACCCTAAAGATTCAAATTCATTGAGTCCAGATTTCGATAATGATGGTATTATAGATTGTTTGGATTTAGATAAAGACAATGATGGAATTGAAGATTCGATTGATCCAAATCCAGCAAGCTATGATGATTTTTTGATCAACGAGTTTGTTTCAGATAATGGTGATGGAATTAATGACACATGGAAAGTTATTAAAATAGATGCTTACCCAAACAACCAAGTTTTTATATACACAAGAACTGGCACATTGATTTATTCTTCAAAACGTTATCAAAATAATTGGCCTTCTGGAAATCAAAAAAATGAAATTCCATCAGGGAGTTATTTCTATAAAATAGATTTAGAATCAGACGGAATTTCGGATAAAGAGGGTTGGATATACCTTACTAGATAGCAAACGGATTAACTCTTAAATAACTTTTTCAATTAGTTCTTTTGTTCGAATAGCGCCTTCTTTTCTTGAAATTTTATTTCCAAAAAATTCAACGCCAATAAATTCTAACTGTGGAGCTTTTTTAAGCACTTCAAACATACGTTTGTAATCGATAGTGATTTCCTCTCCTTCTGATGTAAATTCAGATGATTTCGCACTGACAGCACGGATATAAGGAGCAAGTAATTCGATCCCTTTATAAGGGTCTGGATAAAAGGTATCTGGGTTGCGCTTAAGAGTCCAGTTAGTGAAGTCCCCTAAAACACCAACATTTTTAAGATTCACGGCTTCCATCAAAGAGATCATCCATTCTGGACTTGAAGAATATCCATTATGATTTTCTATCAATAAAGAAATATTCTTTGTTGCTGCATAATTTCCTAATTCAGAGACTCCTTCTATTGCATAATTTAGTTTTTCATCAAATGGTATGGTGATATTCTCACCACATACATTACGCATGCTTTTGCAGCCGAGTTCAGAGGCGATGTCTACCCAATATTTATAGGTTTTTAATGCTTTTTTTCTTTTTGTGTGGTTTTTGTCTCCAATATCTCCAACACCCCCAGTTAGAAATACTCCACTTTTCACTCCTGCAGCTTTCATATTAGCATTCATTGTTGCTAAATGTTTTTTATTAAGGTTTGGGGGAAAATGAAACATTTCATGATCTATGAATTCAAAACCTAATGACTTTGCAACTGTTGGATAGTCAAAAACATTAATGCCTAAAGGGTCATTATCACCATATCCAGTTCGCATTAACGACCAGGGTGTGATAGATATTTTTAAGTTTGAGGGATTATTATTTGATAAAGCAGTAAAGCTTGATAAGCTTGTTACGCCAATTGAGCCCGCTAGACCAGTAAATATAAATTGTCTTCTTTTCATAATCTTAATAGTGTAATGTATAAAGGTAAATTAATGAAGTAGATGAAGCAAATTGACGCTAAATCAAAGATCAATTAAAGTTCATTTATATTTTGATCTAGCCAAGCAAAACGCTCATTAATCCATTCTTCTAGATAATTGATTTCACTATCATAGCTATCTCCAATAAATTTATTGGGCCAAATATATTTACCTAGTATAAGCCATTTACCAAAATTTTTATCAATGGCACTAGACCCTTTCAAATTCTCTTGAAGTTCCCTCAATCTGCTTGAAACTGTATCTGAGGACAAAATCTCTGATCGCAGAATTGCCCATCTTTCTTTTAATAAGCCCACATATTCAGGATCATCTAAAAAACGATTCCACCAAAAAGGCACTTGCCAGTTATCACCAGAGCAAATATCATTAAATCGATGCGCCCATCCATATGGTGAGTCTCCGTCACAATAATTCACATTTCCAAAAGCAAGATTAAAATCCCAAATAGGCCCCATTTTTAATTTTCCTCCTTTTTCTTTGTGGAGATAAGTACTGAGTCTAAAACCGTCTGGATTTTTAGAAAATTCGTTTAAAATAAAAAAGTCGATAAAACTATCTAAGTCAATAAATTGGCGGTATCCATTTTCAATTGATTTAAAGCCTTCTGAAATAAGAGTAGTTTCAAAAAGATGAATGTAATCCTGAATGTATTTTTTTTGCTCTTCAGAAATATCATCAGCTTTAGGGTATTCATACAAGAAATTTACATTCCCTGTATCCACTAAAACACCTGTTGTGTTATATTGCGAGCTAAAGGCAATATTTTCATTATACCAATCCCCATCTCCTGTTGGTTTATCAATTTTAATGATGTATCCACCACTTATATCTTCAATCTTATTTTTACTAATGTCAACCCTATTTTTATCTCGTTTTATTTTTTCCATTAACACATAGGTTCCCTGAAAAACTTCATTAATTTCTAGTTCATAAAATTTAGTTTTACTGGCATACTGTCCCAAATTATTTGAGAGCTCATAGATTAATACATTTCGCACCAGAGATTTATCGCTATAAGGGCCATATAAAATCCAATCTTCTTCTTCCGGAAATCCACCTAAAGAAGCATTGAGATCCTCTCCCATTTCATCCCAAGTTTCAAAACCATAAGATTTCTTATCAAACATTTGAGAACTAGAACCTCTAATTTCAATTCCAATTAAATGTTCTTCTATTAACAACTCTTCTTGAAAAATCTGAAGACTTCCAGGAATTTTGGGTTCATCTACTATATTCTGATTTCCCGTTTGGATTTTCATTAATGGAAGGGGGGGGCCTAATATGATATCTGGAGTTATTAACTCACTTCCAATTTTAGTGCCTTCTTTATAGCAGCTAAAGCAAAGAAAAAATAGAAAGCTGACAAGAATTATTTGATATAAAGTATGTTTCATTAGTTATTACTTAACAGTAAAATTACATAAATCATAAGAGTTATTTAATTATATGTAAATCTTACTATCTTATATTTTTTAAAAATCTAATATGATTAACCTATTCTCTTTTTTTTCAGTTTCTCTTTTTTGTTACAGCTATATGTTTCCCTTTTTTTTGAGCATGAATTTTTCCTTAAAAAAGGAACTAATAGTTTTATCCTATAATATTAGATATGATAATCCAAATGATGGCGAGAATCAATGGAAATATAGAAAAGAAATAATAGCAAATTATATTAAAGAAATAAGGCCAGACATTATTGGCATGCAAGAAGTATTAGACCCTCAACTAGTTTTCTTAGATATATCACTAACAGAATTTTCCTTCGTAGGAGTTGGTAGAGAAGACGGAAAAACAAAAGGGGAGTACAGTCCAATTTTATATAATTCTAATCGTTTAACTCTCTTGCAAACAGATACTTTTTGGCTTTCTGAAACGCCGAAAGTTATTTCTGTTGGTTGGGATGCTGCATTAGAAAGAATTTGTACGTATGCTCAATTTGAGCATAAGGAAACAGGACAGAAATTCTGGGTTTTCAATACTCATTTTGATCACATTGGGGAGCTGGCTAGAATTCAATCGGCTAAACTTATACTTCAAAAGATTAAAATGTTAAACATTAATAATTTTCCTGTAATAATTACCGGTGATTTTAATCTAACCCCCGATACAGCTCCCATAAAAATGTTACAAAATTCTTATATAGATGTAATGCAAAAGATACCCGGTGATGCTATAAATAATGGTACTTTTACGGGTTTTGATAAGCTTTCAAATGGAGAGGATAGAATTGATTATATTTTTCAAAAAGATTTAAAAATACATAATTCATCTCATATTTGGCTTAAAACAAGTTCCGGACACTGGGCTTCGGATCATCATCCTGTCCAAGCTATTTTTTCATTTAATTATTAATTATGATATTATTTTTACCAACATCTTTGGTATATTAGTTAAATAATTTTAAAAAATGATTTTATGAAAAATTTATTTCTTCTACTGTTAATGTGTTCAGTTTCTTTGAATTTGCTCCAAGCCCAAAAATTTAGAGGAATAGATAAAAGCCCTTTAGATATGATTGAATTTCCTTCAAGTAACGGTGAAACTAATAAATTAATACGTGTTTTATATAGCCGTCCTCAGCTAAATGGACGTGATATAACTAAAATAGTTCCTGATGGAAAGTTATGGCGTGTAGGGGCAAACGAAGCAACTGAGCTCACCCTTTATGCACCTATGCAAGTTGGGGGTAAAGTTTTAGATGCAGGTTCATACACTATTTATGCTATTCCAAATTTAGACAAAATGACCATTATTATAAATAAAGCTACTCATGTTTGGGGGTCTTATTCTTATAACGAATCTTTAGATGTTGTAAGGGTAGATGTCCCTATCTCTGAAAGTTTAGATAGTCTTGAAGCTTTTTCTATGGCTTTTGAAGAATCGGGTTCAGATATAAATCTTTATGCAGGCTGGGAAATTTATCGAGTTATGGTGAAGTTTAAAAAATCATAAAGTAATTGGGTTTCAATAGGAAAACCGTTAAATTTTTGGGAACCTAATTGAATAGTACAATCAGACTTTTTTTTCAAGACTTCTTTATTACTTTCGGATGTTTCATATAGGTGCATTTAATTCTAAATTAAATTTCGAGGGAAAATATAAATTCTTCTATTTAACTAATTTTTAATACAATTATCATGAGAGAAAAAAATAAAATAACTGGAGCTATAATCTTATTTTTTACTATTTTATTTTCAATCTCTTTATCTTCTCAGGAATACGTTCCTAGTAAAGAAAATCTTGAGGCAAGAAAGTGGTTTCAGGAGGCAAAATTTGGACTTTTCGTTCATTGGGGAGTATATAGCATTTTAGGTGACGGAGAATGGGTTATGAATAATCAGAATATTGCTATTGATGAATATGAAATTCTCCCCAGTTTTTTTAATCCTATAGATTTTGATGCTGAAGCTTGGGTAACAATGGCTAAGAAAGCAGGAATGAAATACATAACAATTACAAGTCGTCATCATGATGGGTTTTCTATGTTTGATTCTAAAGCTACCGATTACGATATTGTAGAGGCAACACCCTACGGTAAAGATGTTCTTAAGGCATTGGCTGAAGAATGTCGCAAACAAGACATCAAACTTTTCTTTTATTATTCATTGTTAGACTGGAATCGAGACGATTATTTTCCGAGAGGAAGAACAGGTAATGAAATACCAGGAAGGGGAAGTGGATCATGGGAAGATTATATAGCATTCATGAAAATTCAACTTACAGAATTATTGACAAATTATGGAGATATTGGAGGAATATGGTTTGATGGACATTGGGACCAAAAAGAATGGGATGGTGAAAAATTCGGTAAACTAAAAGTAGATTGGCATTATGATGAAATTTATAGCTTAATACATGAGCTTCAGCCACAAGCACTAATTGGTAATAATCATCATATTGGAGTAATTAATGGTGAAGATTTTCAAATGTTTGAAAAAGATTTACCGGGAAAAAATACAACAGGATGGGGAACTGCTTCTGATCAAATTGGTTCGGTTCCCCTAGAAGTATGCGAAACGATTAACGGTTCTTGGGGATTTAATCTTCAAGATCGAAAGCATAAATCAGATAAAGAGTTGATTCACTATTTAATTAAAGCTGCAGGATATGGAAGTAATATGCTTTTAAACGTTGGTCCTATGCCAAACGGAAAAATTCAACCCAAGCATCAGAATTCTTTAGAAGCTATTGGAAAATGGCTTTCTTCAAATGCTAAATCAATTTATGGGACTCAAAGAGGTCCGATTGAACCTACTGATGATTTTGTATCAACACAAAAAGGTAAAACGGTTTACTTACATCTTTTAAATCCTGAGTTGAATATTATTCACATGGGTTCAGTACCCGTAAAAATTAAAAATATTCGCTCGTTGAAAACGCAAAATTCAGTACCCTTTAGAAATGATAAGTTCGGATTGGTGATAGATGTTTCAAAACTTGCTAAAGACGATATTGATACCGTGATTCAAATTGAATTAAAATAAATCAAGAAGTATTACTAAGATGAACTCAGATACTTCAAGATTAAGGAATACAATTACAAATTTCTATATTTAGGAATTGTGAGAAAAAATAAAGTCTCCCCAATGTTGTGATGCTGACAAGAATTGTTCAGTCTAGCTCTTTTTTTGGTAATTAAACTATAATATCATTAACCCATTAATGATTGGACTTTCATGGCTAATCCCATGTCACCTGTTATTTTTATTTGTCCGCCCATCACAGCCATCATTGGATTGATGTCCCCGTCACGAAGTTTTTGAAGCACTTCAGCTGTTAAGCTTATAGTACAATCTGCTTCACCATCACTTGCCTCAACTGTATTTTTGTCACCGGAGCCATTAATTAGGATGCCTGTACCATCAACTTCAAATTTTAAAGTACCTCCAATTGGAGCAGCACTTTCAGCTCTTTTTTCAAACTGAGAAATCATATTTTCAAGACTCATAAATTCTATTTTCTTTCAAAACTAATAAAATAAATGACACCGTGTCATTTATTTTATTAGTTTAGTCTAATAAAATAATAATTCATGAAGTATCGTCTTAAAAAAGTTGCTGTTTTAGGCTCAGGAGTAATGGGTTCTGGAATTGCATGTCATTTAGCAAATATTGGATTAGAGGTCCTTATGTTAGATATAATACCCAGAGATTTAAAGGGTGATAAACTCAAAGATCCAACACTTAGAAATAGTATTGTTAATTCAGCATTACAAAATTCAATTCGCTCGAAACCAGCTCCTTTATATCACAAATCCTTTGCTTCAAGAATTTCTACAGGAAATTTTGAAGATGATTTTGAGAAAATCTCTGATGCTGATTGGATTATAGAAGTTGTTGTTGAGCGTCTAGATATCAAACAACAGATTTTTGAAAAAGTAGATAACAATAGAAAAAATAACAGTCTTGTAACCTCGAATACTTCTAGTATTCCAATGCATTTATTGTCTAAAGGACGTTCAGATAATTTTAAAGCACATTTTTGTGGAACTCACTTTTTTAATCCACCAAGATACCTTCGCTTATTAGAAGTTATTCCAACCACAGACACTCTAGAGTCGGTTATAAATTTCTTCATGGAGTTTGGTAAAGTCAATTTAGGAAAAGAAACGGTTTTATGTAAAGATACTCCTGCTTTTATTGGAAATAGAATTGGAGTTATGTCTGCTACTGAGATGACAATTCTTACAAAAAAATACAGTTTCACAGTTGAAGAAGTTGACGTTTTAACAGGCTCTCTAATTGGAAGACCTCCAACAGCAACCTTTAGGCTCCAAGATCTAGTTGGTCTTGATACTGGTGATAATGTAAGTCGATTTGTAATGGATAATGTGGAGAATGACACTTATATTAATAAAATAAAAAAACTGCCAGAGCCCAAGTTCATGCGCTTTCTATTGGATAATAAGTTTTTAGGGAACAAAAGTGGAAAAGGGTTTTATGAGAAAACAAAAAAGAAGGATGCGAATGGTAAAACAATCATTAACGTTTTAAATTTAGAAACATTAGAATATAAACCGGCAGTTAAGCCAAGATTGGAAATTATTAAAACTGCAAAAGGTATGGAGCTTTTGGATAAAAGATTGCAGTTTTTAGTTGATGGAGACAGTAAAGAACATCAATTTTTTAAAGATTATTTTGGAGCTTTATTCTCTTACTCTGCAGCTCGTATTCCTGAAATATCAGATCAATATTTTCCCTTAGATGATGCCATGCGAACAGGATATGTTTGGGAATATGGGCCTTTCGAATACTGGGACTTAATAGGTTTTGAAAAAGGTATTGCCCTTGTTGAAGCCCTTGGTGAATCTCTCCCAAAGTGGGTACATGATCTGAAAGCCTCTGGAGCACAATCTTTTTATAAATATGAAAATGGTAAAAAGTATTATTTCAATATTCAAACAAAAAAGTTTGAAGTTCTGCCAGGGAAAGACGCCTTTATTATTTTAGATAGTTACCGTGCACAGAAATCCATAATTAAAAACAGTGAATGTACAGTTCACGATATTGGTGATGGTGTGCTCTGCCTAGAATTTACAAGTAAAAGTAATTCTATTGGAGAAGGAATAGGTAGAGGGATAGACGAGGCAATTCGTCTTGCTGAAGAAGGTGATTGGAAAGGTATAGTTATTGGAAATAATGCAAAACAATTTTCAGTAGGTGCCAATTTGATGAATGTGGGAATGATGGCAATGCAAAAGCAGTTTGAACCTTTAGATAAGATGGTAGATGATTTTCAACAAATTAACATGCGAATCAGAACCTCTAAAATACCTGTAGTAGTTGCCACTCAAGGCTATGTTTTTGGAGGAGGTTGTGAAATCGCTATGCATTGTGATGCTGGAGTTTATGCTGCAGAATCCTACATAGGTCTTGTAGAAGTTGGAGTCGGACTTTTACCGGGAGGAGGAGGTACAAAAGAATTTGCTGTTCGCGCTAGTGATGATTTCTTTGAGGGAGACGTTCAATCTCCAACACTTGTTAATTATTTTAAAACAATTGCAACTGCAGCGGTATCTACTTCTGCTTATCAAGCTTTTGACTTAAACTATCTAAAAGAGGGACGTGATATTGTATCGGTCAATACACCAATGAATATTGGAAAAGCAAAAGATAAAGTATTACTATTAGCTAAAAACTACATAGCACCATCTGTCAGAGAAGATATTGAAGTTCTAGGAAGAGGAGGTATGAGTGTTTTATATTCTGCAATTAATGAATTCCGTTTGGGTGAGTATATGTCTGATTACGACGTTGAAATTGCTCGTAAAATTGCTTATGTAATTTGTGGAGGGGATTTAACCAGTTCACAAAAAGTTAGCGAACAATATTTATTGGATATCGAGCGTGAGAACTTTATGAGCCTTTTAGGAAATCAAAAAACACTAGACCGAATTCAATATCTTTTAATGAATAATAAACCGTTAAGAAATTAAATCATGGAAGCATACATAATAAAAGGCTATAGATCTGCCGTTGGTAAAGCAAAAAAAGGAGGTTTTAAAAACTATCGTTCTGATGATTTATCTGTAGAAGTTATTAAATATTTGATGGCTTCTGTTCCTGAAATAGATCCTAAATCAGTTGATGATGTAATTGTAGGTTGTGCAAATCCAGAGGGTGAACAAGGTCTTCAAGTAGGAAGATTAATTTCAGCACGTGCCCTAGGAAAGGAAGTGCCTGGTATAACTATAAACCGTTATTGTGCCTCTGGTTTAGAAGCAATCTCTCAAGCAGTTTCAAAAATCAATGCAGGCTTTGGGCATGTTTATATTGCAGGTGGAGCAGAAAGTATGAGTATGATACCTTTTGCAGGCTATAAATTGGCTCCTAGTTATAAAGCTAACTTAGAGAACTTAAATTATCATGTAGGCATGGGTGCAACTGCTGAGGCAGTTGCTGGGAAATATAACATCAGTCGGGAAGCAGCTGATAAATTTTCTTATGATTCGCACATGAAAGCTGCTTCTGCTATTGACGGAGGAAAGTTTAAGGATCAAATTGTTCCTATTGAAATAGAAGAGGTTTTTGTAGCAGATGGCAAACGAAAGACGAAAACACATACGGTTTCTGTAGATGAGGGTGTTCGTCGTGAAACAAGTCTGGAAGGTCTTGCTAAACTACGTCCTGCATTTAAAATAGGCGGTACTGTTACTGCTGGCAATGCTTCTCAAACTTCTGATGGTGCAGCATTTACTCTAGTGGTAAGTGAAGAAATGGTAAAACAACTCAATCTAAAACCAATAGCACGAATGGCAGGGTGTGCTGTTGGAGGAGTAGAACCTCTTTATATGGGAATTGGCCCTTGTATTGCCATTCCAAAAGTTTTAAAGCAAGCAGGATTATTATTAAAAGATATTCAACAAACTGAACTTAACGAAGCTTTTGGTGCTCAAGCTTTGGCAGTTATTCAAGAAGCTGGCTTAGATCCAGAAACTGTTAATGTAAATGGAGGGGCAATTGCTTTAGGACATCCTTTAGGATGTACAGGAGCAAAATTAACGATACAATTACTCGATGAAATGCAACGTCGTAAACAACGATATGGTATGGTAACGGCCTGTGTAGGTGGAGGGCAGGGTATTGCTGGAGTTTTTGAGCGATTATAATTTATAGTGTGAAGGCAGAAATAATAAATAGCAAGCGTGAAGCTCATAAACAAGAGTTACGAGAGCAACTATTAGAACAAGGATTTCTGCTTTTTTCTGAGAAAGGATTAGAGCAAACTACCGTAGCTGATATTGTGGAGAAATGCAATATTGCTAGAGGCACTTTTTATAATTATTTTTCAGATATAAATGCCCTTTTTGATGCTTTGATTGAATCGTTAAATTCACGTATTCGTGAGGGAGTTAAAAAAACAAGAAAAGAAACTCATTCGGTTTACGACTACTTATATGGTACTTTTAAAAGTTACTATAGCATAATAAGTACTCCCGAAATGATTCAGTTTCACATAATTAATCAGGCGCATATTAGACAAAGCACTTATCAAAG
>JABGXI010000023.1:0-4109 GCA_018675855.1 Flavobacteriaceae bacterium
AGCCTATTTAAGTAAGACATCAAAAGATACGGGTCTGGTTACTACAGATCCTATTCGTTATGGCATAGCCCCAATAGGAGAAGAAATATTAATGTCTTAATACATCTTTTTACGATCTATTTGGTGCTTTAATGGAAGGCCTTTTTCTACCCTTTCAAAACTTTCTAAAACCTGATGAATTCCTTCTTCGGGATATGTTAAACTGGCTATGTGTGGGGTGATTTTAATTTTTGGATGATCCCATAGGGGACTTTCTTTTACCAAAGGCTCTTGTTCAAAAACATCTAAAAAAGCTCCCGAAAGTAATCCTTTATCCAAAGCTTCAAGAATATCCTTTTCTACCTGAACAGCACCCCTTGATACATTAATAAGATAAGTAGGATATTTTAGCTTTTGAAACAATTTATAATTTAATAACCCGTGAGTATTTGGTGTATAAGGAACCGTACATATTAGTACATTTATTTGACCTAAAAACACATCTAGTTCTCCTTCAGAAAAGGAAGGAAATAAAGTCTCTTTCGGGGAATTGCTGTATCCAAAAACTGAAAACCCAAGCTCGTTAAGTTTACTAGCAGCATCCATTCCAAGTTGACCAGTTCCAAGGACACCAATTCTCAACTCTTTTTCATTAAAGACAAATTGAGCCCAGTGTTTTTCTTTTTGTGCTTGTTGAAAATCATAAAAAGCTCGGTGGTGATTTAACACTCCCATCAAAATATAATTTGTCATGGAAAAAGCCATTTTAGGATCTACTACTCGACACACTGGAATATGATTAGGGATAGAAGTATCTAATAAAACATGATCTACTCCAGCGCCCATTGAAAAAATTAATTTCAAGTTTTTAAATTTCACTAGCGAACCTATAGGCTGTTTCCAAACCATAGCACATACAACGTCTTCTGGTGTATCCGTATTTTCACCAATAAGTAAGGGAATCTTTGGTGCAATTCTTTCAAAGTTTTCTTTCCACCTTTTTGTAGGAATATCTGGAGCAATTATGGCAAAACGCATAGAATAAATGTGTAAATCAAGAAATATAAAGATAGACGATTTAAGTAGGTTAGATATCGATGTTAATTTAACAAAAAATGATTTTTTTCACGAAGTGATTTATAAAAAGAGAATTACCTGCAATGATAATCTGCTGCACGGGTAGCAATTTGATTATTAGGCTTAACATTTACTTTATATCCAAGGGAATTTGCCCATCCTTTTGCAGCAGAAATTAATTTATGAGATTTAAAGTTTTCGTCCTCATTGTAATCCATATCAATTTCTATTTTAAGACTTATTTTTTGTGTAATCCATTCGGCTAGATCAATACTAAATTCTGCTTCACGCCAAAGCCTAGTCCACATATCTCTAATAATGGAATAGGTGCTTTTACTTAATATATAATGTACGCCCCTTGATCCTAGACGATATGCAATTACTGTAGTATATCGTGTTTCTTTATTAATATTTTGGGAATCAGTTCCTATATGAATTTCTGCATAAGGGTATTGCTTGATAACCTCTAAGGTGTGATTTACAGGATCAATTCGGTTGCCATGAATGTCTTTAAATAATAGCATTATCTTAACTAAAATATAAATACTATTTTGGCTTTCAATACCTAAATGTGTTTTTTATGACTTCTATTTTATTTGATCTTTGTAATACTGTAATGCTTTTAGCATGGGTTTTTCTGCTTTTTGTTCCAAAGTGGAGCTTTACACAACGCTTAATTACTTTTCCATGGATTCCTTTAGGGGTCAGTTTTTTTTATACCTATTTCTTAATTGTATCTGGGGGTCTTGCAGAGGCAGATTTTTCTTCTTTAGAGGGTATTACCAATCTATTCCGTCTAGCTTCACCAGAGTCTGCAGCTGCAGGTTGGCTTCATTACCTAGCATTTGATTTTTGGGTAGGTACTTGGATTATTCGGCACAGCCGAAGGCATGAGATTTCACATTGGGTAATACTTCCTGCTCTTGCTTGTACTTTTATGTTAGGTCCAATTGGAATTATGGTATACAGTATTATTTATTTTATAAAACGCCAACTTAAGAAGGCCAAATAAAACGAATGTTTTGTTTTAGGTCAGTATTCAGTGAATTAGCTACTGGACAGCTAAGAGCGGCTTTTTCAAGTATCTTTTGAGTTTTTTGATCAAAAGAGTTTACCATAGTTACAGTAATATTAATTTCTGAAATTCGCCTTGGAGTAGATCCCATAACCTTGGAAATCTTGGCAATAGTGCCCTTAATTTCAACTTCCATGTCACGGGCTTTTATTCCCATAATAGTAAGCAAACAAGACCCTAAGGCCGTTGCTACAAGATCAGTTGGAGAAAACGCCTCACCCTTTCCTTGATTATCGACAGGAGCATCAGAAAGAATGTTTTTTTTAGAAGCTAGGTGGATTGCGGTGGTCCTTAGATCCCCTAAATATTCAACAGTACTGGTCATAAAAAAAGTTTTTGATAAATTAAATTGTCAACAAATGATCTAAATCCTAAGACACTCAAAGAACTAGAAGAAATGCTCAGGCCCCTAGGGAAATCATATCCAGTTTTACACTGTATTTTTTCAGCGAAAAAGGAAGAAAAAACAGTAGTTATTAATACTGTAATTTCAATGAAATAAAGACGAATCATGTTCAAAAATAAACAACTTTAATTTGTAATGTGTACTTTAGAAATAAAGTATACCAATGAAATTGAGGTGGGTAATTAAATGTTTTTTGTTTCTCTGTGCTATATTGTGTTTTGTTGTTGTGGGAATCATGTACAACAAGCTCTCTTTTATAGATTGGCCCTATGTATTTGGAGGATCCCTTTTTTTAATAGTAGGTCTAATTATTCCATTAAAAAAGAAAGTTTAATTTTTAAATTTATAAAAATGAAAAAATCAATGTACGTCTTACTAGCCCTGGGGTTGGTATTCTCAGTTAAGGCTCAAAATAAAAAAAGTCTTAAAAAAGAAGTAATAGGCAGTGTAGAAACTCAGAAAAATGCTTTAATAGATATTAGCGATACCATTTGGGGAGCTGCTGAAATTGCTTTTCAAGAAACGGTTTCTTCAGAAACGTTAATTGCCTATGCAAAAGCAAATGGTTTTAAGGTTGAGGTTGGTGTGGCAGAAACCCCTACTGCTTTTGTGGCAACTTACGGCTCTGGAAAACCAGTGATTGGTATTTTGGGAGAGTTTGATGCCCTGCCAGGTCTTTCTCAAAAAACAACTCCAGAAAAGACACCTCTAGATAAAGGAGCTGCTGGTCATGGTTGTGGCCACAATCTTTATGGTACGGCTAGCTTAGGGGCTGCTGTAGCTATAAAAAATTTAATTGCCACAGGAAAATTAAAAGGTACTGTGAAGTTTTTTGGGACTCCTGCTGAAGAAAAATTCTTTGGAAAATTGTGGATGGCAAGAGCAGGATTATTCGATGATTTGGACGCCTGTGTAGACTGGCACCCTGCAGATCAAACTGAAGCAGATGTGCAAAGTTCTCTCGCCTTAGTAGATTTTAAAGTTGAGTTTTTTGGTCAAGCAGCCCATGCTTCAGCGGACCCATGGAATGGTCGCAGCGCTTCGGATGCACTTGAGTTATATACCCATGGGATTAACTCTTACAGAGAACATGTAAAACCTACTGTCAGAATTCATTATCATATTCAAGATGGAGGACAAGTTGTAAATGTGGTTCCTGATTATTCTCGTTTATGGGTCCGTGTTCGAGATACAAAGAGAGACGGAATGAATGAAGTTTACCAGCAGGTAAAAAAAATGGCAGAAGGAGCAGCTATCTTGGCAAATGTGGACTATAAAGTAAATTTGATTTCTGGAATTCATGAGATTTTACCAAATAGGGCTGGTGGTGCTGCGATTCAAAAAAATCTAGAGCAACTAGGTGAGATAAGTTACACTGATGAGGAACAAAATTTTGCCTATAAAATTCAAGAAGCTACCTTTAAACCGACGATAGGAATAGACGGTTCAATTAATCCATTAAAAGAAACAGCAGAACATCCAATGGGAGGTTCAACGGATGTAGGAGACGTCAGTTTTCTAGTGCCTGTTGTTCGCTTAGGTGTTACAACGGCTCCAAAAGGAACTCCATGG
>JABGXI010000024.1:0-31309 GCA_018675855.1 Flavobacteriaceae bacterium
AAGATACTTTTTATCTACTTGATTACGTTTAATTTTAAGGGTTGGTGTAAGAAGACCATTTTCTATAGTCCATGGTTCTTTTACTACCACCAGAGTGGAAATCTTTTTATAGTTCTCTAATTTTTCGTTAGTTTCCACTAACAGCTTTTCTAATTTATTTGAAAGAGTCTTTTTGTCTGTTGCTTTTCCAATATCAGAAAGTACGGCCATACATATGGGCTGCGGCATGCCTAAACCAATAACACAAACTTGTTCAAGAACAGTAGTTTCTCCAAAATAATTCTCCAAAGTAAGGGGTTCAATATATTTACCTTTTGTAGTTTTAAAATTATCCTTTACCCTCCCTGTAATAAATAAAAATCCGTCCTCATCAATGTGACCTTGATCCCCAGTATGAAGCCATCCGTCTTTAAGGGTTTCTTCGGTAACTTCGGGCAATTTAAAATAACCCTTCATCACAAAAGGACCTCGCATTAAAATCTCATTGTTACTAGGATCAACACTAAGCTCAACGCCTATCTGTGGAATTCCAACGGATCCTTTTTTATTGGTGATTTCTCCATCTAATTGAGTACAAACAGCACAATTCTCGGTCATTCCATATCCATTAAGAATTTTTATGCCTAATTTATAGAACCACTCTCTTTGACTTTCTTGCAGGGGAGCAGCACCGGAAACAGTCGCTCTAGCTCTACTAAGACCTAAAGCTTTTTTAAATTTTTTCTTTAAAATTCCTGAGATTATTGGAATTTTGAGTAAAATATCCAGTTTTTCTTGAGAAACCTTTGCCAAAATACCCATTTGAAATTTTGTCCAAATTCGAGGAACAGCTAAAAATATGGTTGGCTGAACTTCTTGCAGGTTTTCACTAAAAGTGTCAAGAGACTCGACAAAGGAAATTGTCCCCCCATATCTAAAACATGTGAACTCAACTACCATTCTTTCTGCAATATGGTTTAAGGGTAAATATGAATAGAAATCATTATTTCCTGAAAAATTTATTTTAAGTGGATTAGATCCTTGAGTTAAAACTTTTGTGTTATCGTTAGATAAAAAGTCTAAAACAACCCCTTTGGGATTTCCGGTAGTTCCTGAGGTAAAAACAATTGTCCAAGTATCTGAAAGTTTAGGTACGTGGGGGGTTTTTAAGGGTTCAAATTGATTAATAAAATCAACCCATTGATATCCTTTATTAATATTAGAATGTCCTTTATAAGTTGGAAAAGCAATTATGGGCATCGAATCTGGAATTCCTTTTTGCAATTCATCCCAAGTTTCAATTTTCCCAACAATTAATGTGTCTACCTCCCCAAATGTTACCAGGTTATTAATTTCATCACTAGATAAATTAGGGAAAAATGGAACCGAAATATATCCAGACATAAGAATTGCTAAATCTGCAATAATCCATTCTCGACAATTTTTTGAAATTAATCCTATATGTGCTTTTTCTCTCAAACCCAAAGACTGTAGGCCTGTAGCTAATTTTCGAGCCATTTGCCCAACCTCACCCCAGGTATAAGTCTCCCATTGATCTCCAAAGGGTTGCTTTAAAAAAGGGCGGTCATGAAATCTTTCTTCCCATTCATAAAATTTAAAATCAAAATTGTCATTTTTCATTGGATTAAATTTAGATTAACAATACCTATAGAATTTTTACCTGCAGCGCTATATAGCAGATAATAGTTTTCTTCTTTAGTTTTATAAATATACGGATCTCTTAATTGATTAACCGATGAGCTCTAAAATGTGAATGGTGGAAGTATTTCGATCGGTCATCCTTATGGAATGTTAGGCTCTAGAATGTTTGTACATGCGCTAATTGAAGGTAAAAGAAAAGGTGCGAAATACGTCGCCTCTACAATGTGTGTTGGAGGAGGAATGGGAGCTGCTGGTTTTTTTGAAGTACTCTAAGGATCAAAAAGGATTAGAATACTTTAGGTTTACTCTTGGGGAAAACTTATTTTAGACAGCAATAATACATCTCCTGTGTCTTGAAATTAATTGTTTACCTATTTCTCAAAAATATATTTCGCTATTATAATAGAATCTATTTTAGGTCTGTCAAAATTTATGGTAAAAATAATATACCAACTGACGGAGGCGTTATTTTTTCTCCTAATCACCAAGGCGCATTACTTGACCCGCTTGTCCTAGCATCACTAACCAAAGGTAAAATAACATCTCTCACTAGAAGTGATATTTTTGGTGGACCGTTTCAATGGTTTTTAGATGCTTTTTATATGCTTCCTGTTTACCGAATAAGAAATGGCTATAGTAATTTAAAGAAAAATGATGAAATCTTTGCCAAATGCTATAATTTACTTGGACTTGGAAAGTTTATGTTAATGTTTTCAGAGGGTCGTCATCACAATGAATACTATCTCCAGAATCTATCAAAAGGAAGTAGTCGCCTTGCCTTTAAAGCGGCCCAAGAAAATCCAGGAAAGAATATTTATTTACAGCCTGTAGGTATAAATTATGGTCACCATCAACAACCCCAATGCACACTACATTTAGTTTACGGTCAACCCATTGAAGTTTCTGGTTTTATTGATCTAAAATTAAATGATGTAGAAAATATAAACATCCTTAAACTAGAACTTCAAAATAGAATGAAAGCTTGTCTTTGGCTCCCGGATAATAATGAAAATTACTCTATTCAAAAGAAAAAAATAAATAGACATACAACCCAGGTGGATTTCAAAACACTTAAATCGGCCTTGCAAAACAACTATAATAAAATGCCTGAAGTCAAACAAAAGAGCAAGACAAGAAAAGTTTTAATCTTCTTGCTAAGTTTACCCAATATTATTCCCCTTTGGATTAGTAGAAAAATAATTGGGAAAATTGAGGATATCGTGTTTGTTAGCTCTTTAAAATATGTATTGGGTGTCTTTTTATTCCCAATTTGGTGGCTTACTACTTCGATTACAATTGCATATATGTATGGAAACAGAGTAATGACTACCTATCTATTAATATGCACTCTCACATTATTGATAAAACAAAGAATTTCTCTATCATAATTGGTTTTATTATAATAAATAATTATATATAGGCTATATAAGTCTTTTTAAATCTTTTAATTATTAACTATTATAAGTAAATATTATTAATAATAATTTATTTATAGATTATTAAAATATATTATAATTAAGCTGAGTATTTGTAATTTAGTAAAATGCAAGATGTAATTATTATTGGAGCAGGACCTATTGGACTTGCTTGTGGTGTAGAGGCTCAAAAAAAAGGCTTAAAATATACAATATTTGATAAAGGAACTTTGGTAAACTCATTATACCATTACCCTTTAAACATGACCTTTTTTTCAACGTCCGACAAACTTGAAATTGGCGATATTCCCTTCATATCTCATAATCCAAAACCAACTCGCGCTGAGGCATTAGAATATTACAGAAGAGTGACCTCACACTGGAGGCTAAATATAAATCTATATGAAGCAATAGAAAATGTAGAAACTAATCCTACATGTTTTAAGGTAACTACTTCAAAAGGTCATTATAAATCAAAAAACATCATCGTTGCTTCTGGATTTTATGACCGCCCATTTTTACTTAATGTACCAGGAGAAAACCTTGATAAGGTTCGCCACTATTACAGGGAGCCTCATCCTTATTTTGCAATGGATGTTACTGTAATTGGTGGAGCAAATTCAGCTGTTGACGCAGCTTTAGAAACCTACAGAAAAGGAGCAAAAAGTGTTACCATGATTATTCGTGAAAAAATAGTAGGTGAAAATGTTAAATATTGGGCACGGCCTGATATTATTAATAGAATCAAAGAAGGAAGTATTAAGGCGTATTTTGAAGCTGATATTACGAAGATTAGTCCAACATTTGTTGAATTTAAAGATCCTAAAGAGACACATAAAATTCCCAATGATTTTGTATTGGCAATGACTGGCTATCAGCCAAACTTCGAGCTACTAGAAAACTTAAATGTTAACTTTGAAAAAGATGCTTTTAAAACACCCAAATACTCAAAAACAAGTATGGAATCAAATACTAAGGGGGTATATTTAGCTGGGGTAGTTTGTGGTGGTTACAAAACCAATAAATGGTTTATTGAAAATTCTCGTGATCATGCCAAAAAGATCATGGAACACATCCATCAAAAACAAAATCTTTAGTAAAACACTCGATTTACTACCTTTCATAAAAATTAAGAACATTGAACATACTCATTATTCCAGATTCCTTCAAAGGAAGTCTAACATCGAGTGAAGTTGCAGAAATAATGGGGGAAAAAATATCTCAAATTTTTCCAAAAAGCACCTCTCATATTATGCCATTTTCTGACGGTGGTGAGGGTGCGTTAGGGGTATTAGAGGATCATGCCTTGGGAACTTTTTTTAATTGTGATGCTCATGATGCATTGGGCAATTTCATTAAAGCATCATATTTTGTGTTTAAAAATGAAAATAGTGCTTGGATAGAATTATCAAAAACCTCTGGACTAACAAAAATAAAAAAAAAGAATAGAAATCCTTTAAAGACGTCAACTATAGGTACTGGAAAAGTTATTGTTGATGCACTTGATAGAGGTTGTTCAAAAATTTACCTTGGTATTGGGGGGAGCGCTACACATGATTTAGGAACGGGTATTATAAATGCGTTAGGCGGAAAATTAATTGATTCAAGGGGAAAAGAGGTTTTTCCAAATGGGGGAAATTTAATTAATATTGAAACTATAGACCTTTCCAAAATGGACCCTAGAGTTTTTGAAACAAAATTCATTATCGCGTGTGATGTTCAAAATTCTTTACTTGGAAGAAATGGATCTGCACATACTTATGCAAAACAAAAAGGTGCCTCCCAAGAAATGATCAATCAATTAGAAAAGGGTGGAAGAAATTTTACTGATGTTGTAGAGCGCCAGTTTGGAAAAAAAATAGATCGGATATCAGGCGGTGGTGCAGCAGGTGGAGTTAGTGCTGGCTTATTTGGTGTTTTTAATGCAAAATTAGAAGAGGGTTTTGAATTATTAGCAAAGCAAACAAATCTAAAAAAAATTTTGAAAGAAATGGATTTAGTTCTTACTGGAGAAGGAAACTTTGACGCTCAAAGTACTTTTGGAAAATTACCCTATAAAATCGCGCAACTCACAAAAAAATACAACATACCCACCCTACTTTTTGCTGGAAAAGCTAGTCTTAAGAAAGTGCCAGGATTTCCGCAGCTTAAGGTTTATGAAACTAAGCCTAAAAATATGTCCATTGAAAATGCAATGGAACAAGCAACTAAAAATTTAAATGTTTCATTAGAAAAAGCACTTAATAAGTATAAAAGAAACTAATTGTCATGATGTTCTCCCTCCTTAGTATTTTCATTGCAATTGTTTGGATTATTCTAGGCACCTCCTTTACTAAAATTCATCCCATTATTATCTTACTAATTGCTGCAGTCATATTATCAATTCTTTTGGGGATAGCTCCACTTGAAGCAACTGGACTAATTTTTAAAGGGTTTTCTAAAATAATTACGGATATAGGTTTACTAATACTTTTTGGAACAATAATAGGAGCTGCTTTAGAGCAGTCAAATGCAACCCTTGCACTTGCAAAAGGAATTTTAAAATCGTTACAAAAATTACCCCTTCCATATGCCGTAAGTTGTATTGGTTACTTAGTTTCAATTCCCGTTTTCTGTGATGCAGCTTTTGTGATTTTATCACAACTTAACAAAACTCTTTCTTCTCAGACTAAAACACCTATGGTTGGACTCACTGTTGCATTATCAACAGGACTATTTGCTCCTCACGTTCTTGTTCCACCAACACCAGGGCCCCTAGCTGCAGCTGCTAATCTTAATTTAGAAAATCTTATCCTACTTATTGTAGTGGGTGGATCAATTGCACTTATATTGATTTTTGTTGGAGGCTGGTATGGGAATTATCTCATTAAAAAAAACAAATACATAGAGTCAGATGAATCATCAAAAAATCCAACAACAGAAGAAATAATTGAACTACCTAACTTTAGCAAAGCAATACTACCCATACTAATACCAATTAGCTTTATGTGCCTTGGCACTTTACTTAAAATAGTTCCCAGTTTTATTGGGCTAGAATATTTAATATTTCTGACAAAGCCTTCAGCTGCCTTGGGAATAGGATTGCTTTTTGCCTTTAGACTGCTAATTAACCAACCTAAAAAAAACATTAGAATGGTAATAAAAAAAGGCTTTAAACAAGCTATTCCCATCCTGATCATAACCGGTATGGGAGGAGCGCTTGGAAGGGTTATTCAGACCATTCCTTTGGAAGATTATGCACTTGAAGTTTCGACTTTTTCTGGGTTTGGAATATTAATTCCTTTTATGATTTCCGCTTTACTTAAAACAGCGCAAGGCTCCTCTACTGTTGCCATTATAACAACTTCATCTATTATATTCCCCTTACTTTCTATTTTAGGCTTAGATAGTGAAATGGGAAAGGTTTGGGCCATTATGGCCTTAGGTGTTGGATCAATGACAGTATCACATGCAAATGATTCTTATTTTTGGATTGTGTCACAAATGAGTGGTATGGATATTAAAACTGCATATAAAACTCACACTGTTGGCACCTTACTTCAAGGGACAGTTGGACTAATAGTAGTGTTTATTGGATTTACAATTTGGACTTCAATTTAGCGCCCCTAATAAGAAGAATAAATAATTTCCAATCGGACTCTTTTATCATCTAAAGGCTCGTCAGGATGAGACCCCACTAAAACAGCTCCAATTGGGTTAAGGGTTGCTGTTAAAGGATATAATAAATCTTCTTCTGAAAATTCAGTAATTGCTTTTATAGGAGTTAGATTATTAATGTCAGCATTAACAACCAGTCCCAAATCAATATTGGCGGAATCATTTCTAATAATATTAGAAATATGATCCGTAATATTAAATTTATATCGAAAGGGTAAATCTGCATCGTCAAATTCTAAAAGACCACCAAAAACTTTTTTATTGGCATTTCTCCCAAAATTAGAAACAGATCCATCACTTACATAATCTGAAAGAGGTGCTCCTGAATTATAATTAAAAAGGTATAAACGAAGTGCTATTAACTCTTCTGTGTTTGATGCTGTTGGATCGATATAAAAAATTAAATTAGCTTCGTTAATTAACCACGGCTTGCTTCTTAAATCTTCTAGCAATTCGTTTTCATTTTGATTTTCTTGAGAGAAAAGGCGAACTTTTCCCATCAAACTTCCACTTTGAATATAAATTTTATCTACGGGTGTATTATTGTTTGAATTTGTGATTCTTTCTTGAATAGCCACATCAAATAGAGAGTTTTTTAAAGTATTTATTCGAATACCATTAAATATTAATGAAAAATCCTTCTCTGATACCTCAATAACATCGTCAGTATCATCACTCAAAGTTCCTTGGGTTTGATAAACATCATATTCATATGTTACTTTTACTTCAGCATTCTGAATATCTAGAAGCATATATAAGTCATCTGAAAAATCGTCAGCACGTATGATAAGTCCTCGCATAGCTCTTTGAAAAGAATCAGGGGTAAGAAGATCATCGGTCCCTTCTTTGTCGATAAGATTCTCTTGGAAGAATGATGTATCCAAAGGAACCCTAATACGAGGGGTTATTCTTGTTTCAACCTGAGTAGATTCATCAACATCAGGTGTGTCGGGATCATCTTCTTCAAAATTGATGCGAGTTTCTTCAAAATTTAATTGAATTTTATCATCAAACAGTATCCTGTCATAAAAACCTTCTTCAAAATAATCTTGATTAGAATAATAAGCTTGGTTGGTTTCAAAATTATCTAGTGGATCTAAGTTATTAAGGTAAGCCGTAAGTTCATATACTTTTAATGAAAAAGATGCCCCACGATTTCCATAAATAGAATCAATCCCATAGGATGTGTCTCCAGTTTGGTAGCCTGAATTATCATTATCATTGTGGTCTAAAATTCCATCGCCATCACTATCTTCACTTAACGGATTCAATCCTGCTTGAGACTCGATAAGGTCCGTTAATTCATCTCCATCAGAATTACTCTCAGGATCGTTTGGGTCAACATCTAAATCATCAATTACACCATCGAAATCTGAATCTTGCTGATTAGTAAAAAATGGGATCTCTAAGTAAACTGATGTTACTCTTTCGTTCTCTGGAATCAGATTTGGATCTGATTCGTCAGGCTCATCTTCAAATAGTTGTCTGTGATTTCCAAAAAATGGATTATTTCCGATGTTTAGTTGAGCAGCAAAACTCGCCTCTGCCAAACCAAAAACAGGATGATTTATTTTACCTAGTTGGGCTAAAGGAAGACCATTTGTTTGAACTTTTCTAAGTTTTTTTTGAAAAGTAAAAGCAGGCACAATTTCTTTGAGCGAATTTATAGTTTGATCCTGAAATAAACTCTCACCAACCGGAGTATAATCTTGGTTGCAAGAAGTATAAAGAAGGAGAAAAAATAGGCTTACAAATAGATTTGTTGTGAGGCGCATTAATTATTTTTTACTTTTAAAATTTTTCGCTATAAAAATCAATATAAACCTCCTCATCTTTCGATTGATTAAAGTCTAAAATAGGTTTGTTACTTTTTTTAACTTCAGAAACTACCGAGTCAGGAATCTTTTCATCTGATATTATAACACCGTCAGAGTATTTTATTGCTATTGAAGAAAGTGCTTCATAGCTAGCCTTTTTTAATTCCTCTATATGTTCTGGATCAATTTTATCAAAAATAACTTTTTTATGAAAATTTTTAGAAAAAGGAGTATTAAAATCTGGTCTGTAAAGAGAACTTATAATTTTACTTCTTGCAAAAAGAGGTTCATCTTTATAATAAGTTTTTAGATATAATGGGAAAAGTGAGGTAAACCATCCGTGTAAATGAATAATATCTGGAGACCAGTTTAATTTTTTGACTGTCTCTACAACACCTTTGGTGAAGAAAACCATACGCTCATCATTATCTTTGAAGCATTTTCCTTCAGCATCATGTAAAAGGGCACGGCGTTTAAAATACTCTTCATTATCAATAAAGTAAACTTGCATACGTTCTTTTGGAATAGAGGCAACTTTAATTATCAATGGCATATCCATGTCATTAATAACTAAATTCATTCCAGACAAACGAATCACTTCGTGCAACTGATGCCTTCTTTCGTTAATTAGACCATAACGAGGCATAAAGATTCGTGTTTGGCCTCCTTTCTGGTTAATCTTTTTGGGGATTTGAAACGAATTGAGCGCTTGATCAGTTTGAGGTAGATAGGGAACTACCTCAGATGAAATGATTAAAACTTTCTTGTCTTTCATATAAATAATTTTCCAAAGGGAAAAGTCATGCAAAAATACAAAATTAATGCACACATATTCAAAAACTAACTACTTTAGCAACGTTAATGATTTACTAAATGTATTTATTTACTACTCATGGTGAGCTTCGGAGCTTCTTAAAAAAGCAAATAGGTAGTATAGGTTTGGTCCCCACAATGGGTGCATTGCACAAAGGACACCTTTCTTTAGTTCAAAAAGCTGCTGAAAACAATAATTGGGTTTTAGTAAGTATTTTTATTAACCCAACTCAATTTAACAATTCTAGCGATCTTACCAAATATCCTAAAAATATTGCAAAAGACCTTGAATTACTAACTCTATACAACAAAAAGCTTATCGTATACACCCCTGATGGCTCTGACTTGTATCCTAAAGCCATAAATGCTAAAAAATATAATTTCGGAAGTCTTGCTCTTTACATGGAAGGTGCTTTTAGAGACAATCACTTTAATGGTGTTGCCACAGTTATAGAGGCCCTTTTTCGAAATTTAAAGCCAGATAGAGCTTATTTTGGTGAAAAAGACTTCCAGCAACTGCAAATAATAAAAGCCTTAAATAATCAATTAAATCTTGGAATAGAAATTATAGGTTGCCCGATTATTAGAGAAATCGATGGTATTGCAATGAGTTCTCGCAATCAACTTCTTAATAAAAAAGAACGAAATGCGGCACCTATCATATTTCAAACCCTTCAAAAAATAGATGAACATAGTGATCATTGGGATGTGAATTATATGACCCGTTTTTTTAAAAAAACTGTAGAAAAAAATTACTGTTTAAGGGTTGAATATTTTTTCGTAGCAGAAGAGGCAACACTAATACCCATCAAAAGTTTTAAAAAACAAAATGCCTATCGAATATTTGTGGCGGTTAATGCTGGGAAAACTAGGCTTATTGATACCCTAAAATTAGGGAGAATATAATATCTTTGCCGGATGTTTATAGAAGTGATAAAGTCTAAAATTCATCGTGTTACTGTAACCAATGCCGATCTTAATTACATCGGAAGCATAACACTTGATAAAAATCTTATTGATGCTGCCAATATAATTCCAGGGGAGAAGGTCCAGATTGTAAATATTAATAATGGTGAGAGGCTAGAAACTTATGTAATTGAAGGTGTTGCTGGCTCTGGAGAAGTTACTCTTAATGGTCCTGCAGCTAGAAAAGTTCAAAAAGGAGATATTATCATAATTATAAGTTACGCTCAAATGGAGTTTGAGGCTGCTAAAAAATTTAATCCTCATCTTATTTTTCCAAACGAAACTACAAACCAACTAAACTAAATTTTGGTAAAACTTAAAGCTATTTTAAAAATTTTAGTCCCTCTAAGCATTGGTCTATTTTTTATCTTTTTAACCGTAAACGCAACTTCGAATGAAGAGCGTAAACTAATTTATTCATATATAAAAAATGCAGATTATCGCTTTTTATTTCTGTCAGTTTTTTTTGGGATTTTGAGCCATCTTTCACGTGCATATCGTTGGAAATTTTTGTTAGCACCTTTAGGATATAAACCTAGGTTTATAAATACTGTCCTTTCTGTATTAATTGCCTATATCGCTAATCTTGGAATCCCTCGTTCTGGAGAAATTTTAAGAGCTACCACACTTAGTTCCTATGAAAAAATCCCTTTTGAGAAGACCTTTGGAACTGTAATTGCTGAACGTTTAGTTGATATGATTATCTTATTCAGTATAATTTTACTGGCACTTAGCTTTCACTTTGAACTTATTTGGAATCTTTTAAAAGAGAAACAGGCTTCAATGATAAGACCATTATATTGGTTCTTTGGGGGGTTAATTCCGGTTATTTATGTGATTAGATTTTTGTTTAAACAAGAGAGACATCCTGCAATAATTAAAATTAAAAACTTTTTAAAAGGATTGACTGAGGGAATCTTAAGTCTAAAAAAAATGCCTAAAAAAGGAGTATTTATTGCGCATACATTATTTATTTGGATAATGTATATAGCCATGTTTTGTGTTGTTAAATGGGCTGTGCCTGAAACATCAACACTTGGCTTGAATGCCTTATTACCCGCTTTTGTTATTGGTGGTTTAGCAATATCTGCTTCTAATGGTGGAATTGGAATCTATCCTTTTTCCGTAGCCTTAATGTTAGCCACTTTTGGGGTTTCAAATGAATCCGGATTAGCTTTTGGTTGGATCACTTGGATTGCTCAAACTTTAATGATAATTGTCTTTGGAAGCCTTTCCTTTTTTGCACTACCTTTAGTTAATCGCAAATAAAAACGTTTATTCATAAGTTATGGCCAAAGTAAAAAAAGCTTTTTTCTGCCAAAGTTGTGGAGCACAAAATGCTCAATGGCAAGGACAATGCAATGCTTGTAAAGCCTGGAATACCTTAGTAGAGGAAATTATTGAAAAAGAAACTCTTAAAGAATGGGTCTCAGATGCTTCTCAACAAAACACAGTACCTATCCCAATAAATGCTATAGATGTAACTCAAGCTCCTAGAATAAAAACTAAAGATGAAGAGTTAAATCGAGTATTGGGTGGGGGTTTAGTCCCTGGATCAGTTATTCTTTTGGGTGGAGAGCCTGGTATCGGAAAATCAACGTTACTGCTTCAAGTCTCGCTTAGTTTAAATACTAATGTACTTTATATTTCTGGAGAGGAAAGTCAACAACAAATCAAACTTCGTGCAGACAGAATGGATCTCTCTGGAGAAAATTGTTTTGTGCTCAGTCAAACCGAAACACAAAAAATATTTCAGCAAATTCAAAAAATAAAACCAGACCTCTTAATTGTGGACTCTATTCAAACCCTCCACAGCAATCATATTGAAAGTGGTGCTGGTAGTGTATCTCAAATCAGAGCAACCGCGGGAGAACTAATTCAATTTGCAAAAAATACTAACACACCCGTCATTTTAGTTGGTCATATAACCAAAGATGGGAACATTGCTGGGCCTAAAATTTTAGAGCATATGGTTGATACGGTTCTTCAATTTGAAGGAGACAGAAATCATATTTATCGAATACTTCGAGCACAAAAAAACCGCTTTGGAGCTACTTCTGAAATTGGAATCTATGAAATGATCTCTCAAGGATTACGCCAAGTTACCAATCCTAGCGAAGTGTTGATTTCTGAAAAAGAAGAAGCCTTAAGTGGCCATGCAATAGCAGCAACTGTAGAGGGTATTCGGCCTTTAATGATTGAAGTTCAGGCCCTTGTAAGTACTGCGGTTTACGGAACACCACAAAGAAGTAGTACGGGGTTTAATGCCAAACGCTTAAACATGCTTTTGGCTGTTTTAGAAAAAAGAGCAGGTTTTTCCCTTGGCAGTAAAGATGTTTTTATCAATATTACAGGAGGCATTACGATTGAAGATCCTGCCCTAGACATGGCTGTTGTAGCTGCCCTTTTATCTAGCTATCACGACGTTCCTATTTTACAAAAAATATGTTTTGCTGCTGAAATTGGTCTATCTGGAGAAATTCGTCCTATTGCTAAAGCAGAAATAAGAATTCAAGAAGCTGAAAAATTAGGCTTTGAACAAATTGTATTGTCAAAATTTTCTAAACTTGGGACAAAACCTAAATTTATTAAAATTAAAGCCTTTTCTAAAGTAGAAAATCTGGTCGATTTTCTTTTTTAAAGAAGCTTGTGTTATAAATTACAATATCTTTATATAGACTTAAACTAGTTTTCTATGGACAAAATTGTGAAGCAATTTCTTAAAGAAGTGAGCGCAAAAAACAAAAACGAACCTGAGTTTATGCAAGCAGTAACTGAGGTTGCCGAAACTGTTATCCCTTATATTGTTGAACATGATATTTACTATGGGCAAAATATTTTATTAAGAATGGTTGAACCCGAACGTGTATTATCATTTCGCGTTGCTTGGATTGATGATAACGAAGAGATTCAGGTAAATAGAGGATATAGAGTACAAATGAATTCTGCCATTGGTCCTTACAAGGGAGGTTTGCGTTTTCATCCTAGTGTAAATTTGAGTGTTTTGAAATTTTTAGCATTTGAACAAACATTTAAAAATAGTTTGACAACACTTCCTATGGGAGGGGGAAAAGGAGGTTCTGACTTTAATCCTAAAGGAAGGTCAGATACTGAGGTTATGCGTTTTTGCCAAAGCTTTATGACAGAACTTTATAGTCATATTGGTCCTAATCGTGACGTTCCTGCAGGAGATATTGGTGTTGGAGGAAGAGAAATAGGTTACTTATTTGGACAATATAAAAGACTACAGAATGAATTTACAGGAGTCTTAACTGGAAAAGGAGCCTCCTTTGGCGGATCATTAATTCGACCTGAGGCGACTGGTTATGGTGTGGTTTATTTTACTGAGCAAATGTTGTTGCACAATAAAAATAATTTGAAAGGCAAAAAAATTACTATTTCAGGCTCTGGAAATGTTGCGCAATATGCAACAGAAAAGTGTATTCAATTGGGTGCTAAAGTAATTACGTTGTCAGACTCTTCCGGTTACATAATGGATCCAGATGGAATTGATAAAGAAAAATTAGCCTTTATAATGGAATTAAAAAATGTGAAAAGAGGTCGCATAAGTTTATTCATTGAAAAATTCCCAAAAGCAACTTTCCATGCAAAAGAGACTCCCTGGAAGGTAGCATGTGATATTGCACTTCCTTGTGCTACTCAAAATGAATTAAACGGTGACGACGCTAAAATTTTATTAAATAATGGTTGTATTTGCGTTGGCGAGGGAGCTAACATGCCGTGTACTCCAGAAGCAATAGAATTATTTAAAAAAAAGCAACTATTATTTGCGCCAGGAAAAGCCTCTAACGCAGGGGGTGTTGCTGTTTCAGGTCTTGAAATGGCTCAAAATTCATTGCGTTATAGTTGGACTAGAGAAGAGGTTGATAAGCGTCTTCAAACTATTATGGTTGATATTCATGAATCTTGTTTAGAATATGGTAAAAATAAACATGGATATATAGACTATGTAAAAGGAGCCAATATTGCAGGTTTTGTAAAAGTTGCCGATGCCATGCTGGCTCAAGGAGTAGTCTAACAAATAAAACAAGTGCAATATTCTGTTGAAGCTATAACACTTACAACCATAAAATATGGGGATTCAAGTCTAATTTTATCTTGTTTCACAAAACAGTATGGGTTTCAATCTTATATGCTAAAGGGTATTCTGTCCTCTCGTAATAAAAAAATTACTAAATCTTTATTTGAGCCACTGAATCTTCTTGAGCTAGAGGTTCCTAAAAATTCTAAAGATCGTTTAGGCTATATAAAAGAAGCAAAACTACATTACCCCTATCAATCAATTCCTTTTGATATAAGAAAAAAGTCACTCTTGTTTTTTTTAGCTGAAGTAATAAGTCAAGTAGTTAAAGAAGAGCAAGAAATTAATCTGGGTCTTTACACTTTTTTAAAAACAAGATTACTATGGTTGGACACTGAGGATCAAGTTGGACTTTTTCATATTAAAATGATGATAGATTTAACAAAATTTATTGGGTTTTATCCAAACTTAACCAAAATGAATGCTCCCTTTTTTGATTTGAAAACCGGTTGTATGGGATTCACAAAGACACATCCTGATTTTCTTGAAGGAAAATTAAAAGATTATTGGATACATTTATTTGGCGCGAAATTTGATAATATTGAAAATATTAGACTTTCAAAAGATGAAAAATCGGATTTATTAAAATACGTTGTCCGTTATTTTCAATTACACTTACAACAATTCAAACCTCCTAAATCAACTGAAATATTGAATGAAGTTTTTAAGTAGTTTTAGCGTATTTTTTATATTAATTCTGCCCTTTGGGGTTCATGGACAAGAATTGTTATTACTCAATGCAACTTCAAATGATCCCATAGAGGGCGCATCAATATATGAATCCTCTAAAAAAAAATATACTTTATCAAATGAAAATGGAAAAGCAGACCTTTCTGTTTTTTCCAAAAACGATCAATTATACATCCAATATTATGGATACCAAAGCTATACTTTAAAGCTTTTGCCAGAGTACTTGGATAGTGGTTTAACAATTCTCTTAAAAGAAGAAGAACAAACGCTCGATGAGGTTATTTTATCCGTAGCAAGAAAAGCAACTTCTCGAAAAAAAATTGCAGAAAAAGTAAATATTATTGGATCCGATGAAATTAAATTACAACGTCCTGCAAATGGTGCTGATCTATTGGGATTAAGTCCTGGAGTTCGTATTCAAAAATCACAAGGTGGCGGGGGAAGCCCAGTAATAAGGGGGTTTGAGGCTAATAGACTTTTATTAGTTGTTGATGGTGTTCGCATGAATAACGCTATTTATAGAAGCGGTCACTTACAAAATGCTATTACCGTTAACCCTAATATAGTTGAACGTGTTGAAGTGGTGTTTGGATCTTCCTCTGTGGGTTATGGATCTGATGCATTGGGTGGTGTGATTCATTATTACACCCGAAATCCATTAATTAACAGTGAAAAAAAAGTAATCTCTCGATTTTCTAGTAATTTTTCATCTGCTGATCAAGCCACCACTAATTCAATTTCTACTGAGGTTAGTTTCAAAAAATGGGCAAGTCTAACTAGTATTAATTATTCAAATTTTGGAGATCTAAGAATGGGTAAAAACAGAACTCATGGTTTTAAAAACTGGGGTCTTACTAATTTTTATTCAGAAAATAGTAGGTCTTTATTTAGTCCTACTCCATTAAAAAATGAGAATCCTTTTATTCAAAAAAATACCGGGTATAATCAGATTGATTTATTTCAGAAGCTTTTAGTCCAACTAGATGGTCAAAGTCAGTTCATCCTTAACTTTCAATATTCAAACTCTTCAGACATTTCAAGATATGATAAACTTTCAGAAGAGCGCAATGGGAGTTTACGATATGCAGAGTGGTTTTACGGTCCTCAAAAAAGGATATTAATCTCCCCACAATACAAATTTTACAAAAATAAACGCTTCTTGAATTCTGGAAAAATAATCTTTGCTTATCAAGATATTGAAGAATCCAGAATTAATCGAAGCTATGGAAGCCTAACAAGAAATTATCAGCGAGAAGGGGTAAAAGCGTTAAGTTTGAATGGAGATTTTGAGTTTGATTTCAAAAAAAATCATTCCTTTTCCTATGGCTTCGAGGCGATCTTTAATAAAGTGAGTTCTTTTGCCTTTAAAAAAGATTTGATTGTTAATGAAAATCAGATTATTGGATATGACCCTAATTTACCTATCCCAACCCGCTACCCAAGCGCAGGGAGTTCCTACAGCAGTTTTGCAGTTTTTATTAACTGGATTTGGGATCTCAACGAGCTACTAACATTAAATGCAGGAATAAGACTTACCTACACAGGTTTAAATGCAAGTTGGAAAGAGTGGAATAATATTGATGCGTTTCTTTCTTCAGTTAAAAATAATTCTGATGCACTAACGGAAACAATTGCTCTTACTTACCGCCCCTCAAAAAAAATACAATGGAATGTAATTTTTTCAAATGGCTTTAGAAATCCTAATATTGATGATGTTGGTAAAATAAGAGAAAGTAGAGGGATTTTAGTGGTGCCGAATCCGTTTCTTTATCCAGAATATGCTTATAATTTTGAAGTTGGTTTAACAAATTACTTGAAACAATCAAAAAATTATATTTCTCTTCGCGGATTTATCACTCTAATCTCACGTCACATAGGACGTGATAAGTATTTGATTTTTGCTGACAAAACAACAGAGGATTTAAATACCATTATTTATAATGGAGAAGAATTAGAGACCTATGCGAATAACAATTTAGGGAATAGGTATCTTTTTGGTGCATCAATGGACTATTATTATTCCTTTACAGAATCTATTTCAACTCAAGGGAATTTATCATATATAAGTGCTGTAAAAGATGAATTATACGGTCCACTTCCCTCCATTTCTCCGCTTTTTGGGAGTCTATTATTGACATTTAAGAAAGAAGCCTGGCAAGCATCTTTACGATTTCAATTTAGTGATAGTAAAAGCCCTGAAAACTATAGCTTGGGTGGAGAAGATGGTCTTAAAGAAACTCCTTTATTATCAGAAAATTCAATGCTTTATTCTGGAACACCTTCTTGGAATGATCTTTCTTTATTAACACAGTATAAGCTTAAAGAAAATATCAGTTTTCGTCTTGGTTTAGATAATATTTTTGATGTTCACTACCGAACTTTTGCCTCTGGAATTTCAGCACCTGGCAGAAATATTAAAATTGGACTCAATCTTTCTTTTTAGTGGAAAAATATCTATTGCGTTAATCCGTAAAGGTTTGCCTCACTATTTTATTGAAAATTAATTACTTTCGCAATGAAACACAAAAAAGAGGAGTAAATAGAAATATAAAGCCCTTGTCTTTATTATATTAACCATAAAAATAGTTTTAAGTAATACCTTTGAACATGCTTAAAAATATAGCAAAGAGATGAAATTTAATGAATATAAAGGATTAAACTTACCCAAAATAGCTGTCGAGATTTCGGATTGTTGGGAAGAGAATAATACCTTTTTAAAAAGTGTTAAAAACAGGGAGGGTAGTCCTGATTTTGTTTTTTATGAGGGTCCTCCCTCTGCTAATGGAATGCCTGGTATTCACCATGTAATGGGACGCACCATTAAAGATATTTTTTGTCGTTATAAAACTCAAAAAGGATTTCAAGTCAATAGAAAAGCTGGATGGGATACCCATGGACTTCCTGTAGAACTTGGTGTAGAAAAAGAATTAGGTATTACAAAAGACGATATTGGAAAAACTATTTCAGTAGAAGATTATAATATCGCCTGTAAAAAGGCTGTAATGCGCTACACAGATGTTTGGAATAAACTTACAAAAAGAATTGGCTATTGGGTAGATATGGAAGATCCTTATGTTACATATACTTCAAAGTATATGGAAACTGTTTGGTGGCTAATCAAACAAATTTATGAAAAAGGACTTCTTTACAAAGGTTATACCATTCAACCCTACTCACCTGTGGCTGGAACAGGTTTAAGTTCACATGAACTAAATCAGCCTGGAACCTATCAAGATGTAACCGATACCTCTATAACTGCTCAGTTTAAAGCAATCGAATCTAGTCTTCCTTCTTCTCTTAAAGGTAAAATACCATTATATTTTCTTGCCTGGACAACTACACCATGGACACTCCCTTCTAATACAGCACTTACAGTTGGAAAAAATATTGATTATGCAGTTGTTACTACTTTTAATCAATATACCTATCAACCAATCCGAGTTGTACTTGCAAAGGCATTAATATTGAAACAATTTGGTAAAAAATTCACACTACAAAAAGAGCTGTCAACCTATAAGGCAGGCGATAAAACTATTCCTTACCATGTTGAAGGTGTTCTAAAAGGGAGTGATTTACTCCATATTAAATACAAACAGCTTTGGACCGAATCACCCTTGCCTTTAACCAATCCTGAAGACGCTTTTCGCATTATTACTGGGGATTTTGTTACTACTGAAGATGGTACCGGAATTGTACATACCTCTCCTACTTTTGGTGCAGATGATGCTAAGGTTGCCAAAGAAGCATCACCTGAGGTCCCACCATTACTGGTTTTAGACGAAAACGGAAATACAGTTCCACTTGTTGATCTTAAGGGGCGTTTTAGAAAAGATGTAGGGCTTCTTGGAGGTCGTTTTGTCAAAAATGAATACTACCCTGATGGAGAAGCGCCAGAACGATCTACCGATGTGGAAATAGCAATTCAGCTAAAGAAAGAAAATCGAGCATTTAAAGTTGAAAAATATGTTCACTCTTATCCTAATTGCTGGCGCACCGACAAACCTATCTTATATTATCCGCTAGATTCATGGTTTATAAAGGTAACTGAGGTGAAGGATCAAATGGTATCATTAAATAAAGAAATTAATTGGAAACCAAAATCTACTGGTGAAGGTCGCTTTGGTAATTGGCTGTCTAATGCTAATGACTGGAACCTCTCTAGGTCACGTTTTTGGGGGATTCCCCTGCCATTATGGCGAACAGACGATGGGAAAGAAACTAAAGTGATTGGATCTATTACTGAATTAAAAGAAGCTGTAGAAATATCTGTAGGTAATGGTTTAATGGATGAAAATCCTTTTGCTGATTTTAATGAAGGAGATTTTTCTGATAAAAATTACAATCTTGTTGATATACATAAAAATATAGTTGATAAGCTGATTCTTTCTGGTTCTAATGGACAGCCAATGAGAAGAGAGTCTGACTTAGTTGATGTTTGGTTTGACTCAGGTTCTATGCCCTATGCTCAGTGGCACTATCCATTTGAAAATAAAGAAAAAATTGATGCAGGTGAAAGCTTCCCTGCGGATTATATTGCTGAAGGAGTTGATCAAACAAGGGGATGGTTTTATACCATGCATGCTATTGCAACACTAGTTTTTGAGAAAAAAGCATATAAAAATGTTATTTCAAATGGATTGGTATTAGACAAAGCTGGACAGAAAATGTCAAAACGATTAGGAAACGCAGTGGACCCTTTTAAAACCCTTGATAAATTCGGAGCAGATGCAATAAGGTGGTATATGATTTCAAATACTAATCCTTGGGACAATTTAAAATTTGATACTGAAGGAATTTCAGAAGTGCAACGAAAATTTTTTGGCACCCTTTACAATACATACTCATTCTTTAGTTTATATGCCAACATTGACTCTTTTGACCCCAAAAAAGAAGTAACAATACCTTTGAAAGAAAGAACTGAATTAGACCTTTGGATTCTCTCTGAATTACACAGTTTAATTAAAGAAGTAGATGCGGCTTATGAAGATTATGAGCCCACAAAAGCAGCTCGATTAATTTCTGATTTTGTGCAGGAAAAATTAAGTAATTGGTATGTACGCCTTTGTAGAAGACGTTTTTGGAAGGGTGATTATGGCCCTGACAAAATTGCTGCATACCAAACGTTATATGAATGCTTAATTTCGGTTTCAAAGTTGGCTGCTCCTATAGCTCCATTTTTTATGGATAGATTGTACCAAGATTTAGTTCAAAATACTAATGAATCTATTCACTTAACGGATTTCCCAGTTGTAAATTCAGAAAATATTAATGTCTCTTTAGAAGAACAGATCAATAAAGCACGAACCCTTACTTCATTGGCATTATCTCTTCGTAAAAAAGAACAAATTAGAGTGCGACAGCCACTTCAAAAAATGATTATTCCTGTAAAAAATAGTTCAGAAAGAAAACAAATTGAAAGTATCACAAAGCAATTGAAAGGGGAAATTAATATTAAAACTATTGAATTTTTAGACGATGCAAATTCATTATTGGTAAAGGAAGTAAAGCCTAATTTTAAAGTATTAGGGCCTCGCTTTGGAAGAGATATGAAGGCTATAGTTGATATTATTCAAGCCTTAACTGACGAACAAGTTATTGAATTAGAGGAAAATGGTACGCTTAAGGTTGAGCTAAACAAAAAAAATATTATTTTAGAGCAATCGGATGTTGAAATTTGCTTCAAGGATATTGAGGGGTGGCAAATAGCTCAAGGTAATGGAATGACTGTAGCACTTGACATGACACTAACTCCTGAACTGATTAGAGAAGGTATCGCTAGAGAGTTAATCAATAGAATTCAGAATTTCAGAAAAGATAGTGGACTTGAGGTTACTGATAAAATTGATGTTTTCTTGAAAAAGGAGCCAAAACTAGAAGCTGCCTTTTTAGAAAATAAAAGTTATATATTGTCTGAAACTTTAACAGAGAATCTAACATTTGAATCTTCTTTGGAAGAGGGTTTAGTCCTTGAATTTGAAAACATAAATACATCTATTACAATTAAAAAAAATAAGTTATGAGTTCAACAATAAAAATCCGTTTTAGCGACAATGAACTTTTAGAGTTCAAAGCCTTAATTGAAGAAAAAATTCAAAAAGCAAAAGTAGATCTCGAATTATTGAGGAGTTCATATATGAATGATGGAAATAATGGTACTGAAGATACCTCACCAACATTCAAAGCTTTTGAAGAAGGTTCGGAAACAATGTCTAAAGAAGCTAATACACAACTTGCCATTCGTCAAGAAAAATTTATTCGTGATCTTAATAATGCGTTGATTAGAATTGAAAATAAAACATACGGAGTTTGCAGAGTGACTGGTAAGCTTATTAACAAAAAACGTTTGTTTCTTGTGCCACATGCAACCTTAAGTATTGAGGCAAAAAATATGCAAAAATAAGTTTTAAAGATTCTATTTTGACTGCTAAAAAAATATATTCCACTTATTGGTGGGTACTCCTAATTATTGTCAGTATCATCTTTGTTGATCAATGGAGTAAAATTTACATTAAGTTGCACTTTCCCCTTTCTGGTTATGGGATTCCCCCTATTATAGATATTGGGTTTTTTAAATTACTTTTTGTAGAAAATAAAGGTATGGCAATGGGAGCTAAATTAAATGACTTCATCCCTTTTATTAACGAGGGAACTGCCAAATTATTCCTAACTCTTTTTCGTTTAGTCGCAATTGTTGGATTAGGATACTGGCTTTGGGATACTATAAAAAAACAAAGCCCGTTATTATTATGTTGGGCACTGACCTTAATTTTTGCAGGTGCGCTGGGAAATATTATTGATTCTGTTTTTTATGGCGTTTTATTTTCAAGTAGCTATAATAGCATCGCAACTTTTTTGCCTGAAACAGGAGGATATGCTCCACTGTTTTACGGACATGTTGTTGATATGCTTCAGTTTCCTTTGGTTGAATGGACCTGGCCTTCATGGTTACCAATAATAGGTGGTAATACTTTTTTATTTTTTCAATATATTTTCAATATTGCGGATACTGCTATTAGTGCAGGAGTGGGAATTATGATTGTTTTTAATAAAAAAGTTTTTGTGCAAGAAGTACCTAAAAATAATGAATCCTCTCAGGAGTAATGCAGTAATTTAAAGGGATATCTTCTGGATGTATTCCTTGAATCTTTTTTACAGGCTCAAAAAAAGAAATACCAATTTTCAGTATATTAGATTTGCAGTTTTTTAAAAAATTATCATAAAACCCTTTTCCATATCCAACTCTGTTTCCGTATGTATCATACCCCAGAAGAGGAATAAAAACAACATCTAACATTGAGGGAGTAATTGGAATACCATTATCAGGCTCAGAAATTCCCCATTTATTTTTTATGATCTTGGTCTTATCTGTCAAAAGAAAGTGTGTTAGAGGATTGCCAAAATTGACTTTTGGTAAAACAATGTGCTTGTTTCGTGCTTGAAGAAGTGTCAATATAAAATAAGTATTTACCTCAGCTTTTTTAATGATTGGTAAAAATAAATGAAAATATTCGAGTTCCCAGATAGGTAATTTCAAGCATTGATTTGCGATAGATAAGCTTGCCTCTTTACGAAACGTTGGAGAGAGTTTTAATCGTTTTTCTAAAAAAAGAGTCCGTAAATTTTCTTTCGTTTCTTTCATTAACTTGAATTGATGTCTAGAACAGTTTCTAGACCCAAAGAAAATCAATATTTTCGTTTTGTGAAACCTGATCTCGTCGAAATACAATTAAAAAGTCTTCCTGAAGTGTCTGGAGTTTATCAATATTATGATAAATCTGATCGTATTATTTACGTTGGGAAAGCAAAAAACCTTAAGAAAAGAGTTAGTTCCTATTTTAATAAAGTTCATGAATATAAAAAAACCAATGTCCTTGTAAAAAATATTGTTCGTATTGAGCATATAGTAGTTGATACGGAAATGGATGCCTTATTGTTAGAAAATAACCTCATCAAAAAACATCAACCTCGTTATAATATCCTTTTAAAAGACGATAAAACCTATCCTTGGATTTGTATTAAAAAAGAACCTTTTCCAAGAGTATTTTATACCCGAAAGCTTATTAAAGACGGTTCTGAATATTTTGGCCCATTTACAAACCAAAAAACAATCATGACTCTTTTGGGACTTATCAGGTCGCTTTTCCCACTTCGTAGTTGTAAGTTTGACTTAAGTGACGAAAAAATTAAGTCTGCAAAATATAAAGTTTGCTTAGAATATCACATGGGAAATTGTCTTGCTCCCTGCACAAGTCAGATTAATCAATCCGATTATGATAATAATATCAAGGAAATAAGAGAGATCATTAAAGGAAATTTTAAGGTCTCTTTAAATGCTTTTAAAAATCAAATGAAAGACCATGCAAAGTCTATGGAGTTTGAAAAAGCACAATTGATAAAAGAAAAAATTGAGTCACTTAATAACTATCAGGCGAAATCAACTATTGTAAATACTAAAATTAATAATGTAGATGTATTCAGTATTATTTCTGATGAAGGTTATGGATACATTAATTACCTTCAAGTATCTCATGGGGCTATTGTAAAGTCACACACCCTAGAAATAAAAAAGAAGCTAGATGAATCTGATGCAACATTGTTGCAATTAGGTATTATTGAAATTAGACAATTATTTAAGAGTGATGCTAAAGAAGTTTTTCTTTCAGAATTAGTACCATTAGGAGAAGCATTGAAAATTAGTGTTCCACTCCAAGGAGATAAAAGAAAGCTTTTGGATCTTTCAACTCGTAACGCAAAGTTTTTTAGGATGGACCGTTTTAAACAAATGAAGATAGTCGATCCAGAGCGACATACTTCGCGTATTATGAGTCAAATGAAAATAGATTTAAGGCTTCCAAAACTCCCTTTTCATATTGAGTGTTTTGATAACTCAAATATCCAGGGAAGTACTCCTGTAGCGGCCTGCGTTGTTTTTAAAAACGGAAAACCTAGCAAGAAAGAGTATCGGCATTATAATATTAAAACTGTTGAAGGTCCAGATGATTATGCCTCTATGGAAGAAGTTGTTTACAGACGTTATAAAAGACTTTTGGAAGAAGAGGCTTCCATGCCTGAACTTATTGTAATAGATGGTGGAAAGGGACAATTGTCTTCAGCTGTAAAAAGTCTTGATTTACTTGGCTTACGAGGTAAAATATCTATTGTCGGTATTGCCAAACGCTTGGAAGAAATATACTTTCCAGAGGATCCGGTTCCCTTATACCTGGACAAGCGATCTGAGAGTTTAAAAATTTTACAGCGCACAAGAGATGAAGCACATCGCTTTGGAATTACTTTCCACAGACAAAAAAGGAGTAAAGGAAGTTTACATTCAGAGTTAGATCAAATTTCTGGAGTGGGACCAGCTACAAGAGAGAAACTACTTGGTCATTTTAAATCACTAAAACGAATTAAAAAAGCATCTAAAGAAAATTTAGAAAAAGTGCTAGGAACCATAAATGGTGATAAAGTTTATAATGGGCTTCATGCCAAAGGAGACATTTAATATTTTATAAACTCAGAGTTTAGTAGTTGCAAAAAGGTATTTATTACCTTTGTGTTATGATTAAGAGTGTACTTTTTGGATTACTTTTTGGAATTTTTGCTTCATTTTCTCAAGCTAATTCTGATAAAAAAACAATAAACTCACTTCCTTTTAAGCAGGGTGAATGGTTTCAATTAAGAATTCATTATGGTATTTTTAATGCCAGCTACGCTACCCTTTCCCTAGAGCGAGACACCTTAAAAGGAAGACCTGTTTTTCATGCAAAAGCGTATGGTGAAACTACAGGCATAGCAAATTGGTTTTTTAAGGTAGAAGATTATTATGAAAGTTATTTTGATGAAATAACAAATCTACCTTATAAATTTATTAGAGATATTAATGAAGGAGGCTACACAAAAAAAATTGAAATTGACTTTGATCAAGGGCTTAATACTGCTGAAGTAAATAATCTAAAAAAAAATACAATTCAGGTTTTTGATACTCAACCAAAAGTGCAAGACTTAATTTCTTGTTTTTATTACCTGCGCCACTTTTATCCTGAAAAAGACTTTGAGATTAATGAAAGTTTTGACATTAACATGTTTTTTGATCAAGAAAACTATGTGTTCAAACTAAAGTATTTAGGTAAGGAAATTGTTAATAGTAAGTTTGGTAAAATAAATTGTTTGAAATTTCGCCCTGTTGTTCAGTCAGGAAGGGTCTTTAAAGAGCAGGAAAGTGTAACTCTGTGGGTCTCTGACGATAAAAATAAACTTCCTATTCGAATTCAAGCAGATATTTTAGTGGGTTCAATAAAAGCTGATTTGGAAAATTTTAAAAACTTAAAACACCCTTTTGAAATTACTATTGACTAACTGTATAAAAAATAAGGATAACTTTATGAGCTCTTTTTATATTATATTGATTTAGTTTAGAAATTTGTTAAAAATATTTATATGCTTCGTGCGTTTGTGATTTTTTCTGCTTTACTATTAATTTCTTGTAATAATAAAGGAGAAAAATTAGCAAAAAAAGAGTCTGTCAAAATTTCTGCGCCTATTCCTAATCTCCACTATGGGATTGACTTAAATTATTTTGAGGTAAAAAAACATAAAATTAAAAGAGGTGATACCTTTGGCAAAATTCTTGAAACCAACGGAATTGACTATCCACAAGTATATGCAATTTTAGAAGCTATAAAAGGAAAAGCTGACGTTCGAAAACTAACCATAGGAAAGCCCTACAGCCTTTTCTTTTCTAATGACAGTATTGCGCTGCCTGAGTATTTTGTTTATCATCCGAGTGTTTCTGGGTATACAGTAATCCACTTACAGGATAGTTTATACGGAAATAAAATTATTAAATCCTCTCGCTTGGTAGAGCTGGAAGCTTCAGGAATTATTGAAAGCTCATTGTATGAGACCATGAAAAACAGTGGTATTAATGATGATTTAACCTATTACTTATCTGATGTTTACGCTTGGACTGTTGATTTTTTTAGACTACAAAAGGGCGATCGTTTTAAAATTATTTATACTGAAAAATTTGTAGATGATTCCATTTCGATCGGTATAGAACGAATAAAAGCCGCTTACTTTGAGCACAAAGGAAAACCGCTTTATGCTTTTGAATATGTAAGTGACCCCAATAAAGGAATTGTAGATTATTTTGATGATAATGCAAAAAGTTTACGTCGCGCATTTCTTCAAGGACCCTTAAAATTCAATAGGGTTTCTTCACGTTACAATTTAAAAAGACGGATTGCATATTATGGAAACCGAATACGTCCCCACAAAGGAACTGATTTTGCAGCATCAGTAGGTACTCCAATTTTAGCAACTGCTAATGGTTCTGTTGTTAAATCTGGTTATACCAAAGGAAACGGGAATTATGTAACCTTAAAGCATAACAGTACCTATTCTACTCAATATCTTCATATGAAAAAAAGAAAGGTAAAGACGGGGCAATTTATAGAACAAGGAGAAATTATAGGATGGGTCGGAATGACTGGAAATACATCAGGACCTCACGTGTGTTATCGCTTTTGGAAAAATGGAAGACAAGTAGATCCCTTCAAACAAAAACTTCCAGATGCTAAGCCTATTTCTAAAAAATTACAAGCTGAATTTTCAAAGTACATTATTCCTTATAAAACTAAACTAGATTGCATTCCATTTAAAACATCAACAACAGACGAAATTGTAATAAATAATAACCAAAACAAGAATGCAGACCCTTCCTAATAAAAATCCCACTCAACTAAAAGCGTGGGACGCACTTATAAAACATTTTAAAAAAACCTCTCAAATATCTATTGAGGAGCATTTTAAAAATGAATCAAATCGTTTAGATTATTCTGTTATACAATGGGATGATTTTTATGTTGATTTTTCTAAAAACCGTATTAATAAAAAGGGGTTTGATTTACTACTTCAGCTAGCAGAAGAGAGTGGGCTTAAATCCGCCATAGATTCACAATTTTCTGGTGCTAAAATTAATGTCACTGAAAATCGTGCTGTTCTTCATACTGCTTTAAGATCAATAAAAAAAGAGCCCGTATTAATTGAAGGAGAAAATGTGCTTTCTGCTCTTGTTGAAACTCAAAAAAAAATGTACTCCTTTTGTAATGATGTGATTTCTGGAACATGGAAAGGCCATACAGGAAAAACTATAACGCATGTTGTTAATATTGGAATTGGTGGTTCTGATCTTGGTCCCGCGATGGTGGTAGAGTCTTTAGAACATTATAAAAATCATTTAGCCCTTCGGTTTATTTCTAATGTAGAAGGAGATCATCATAAAGAAATAATAAAAGATCTTGACCCAGAGACTACACTTTTTGTGATTGTTTCTAAAACATTTACAACACAAGAAACTCTAAGTAATGCGAATAGTATTCGTGCTTGGTTTTTAAACCATGCCCCTGAAAGTGCTATTGTCAATCATTTTGTAGCCGTTTCTACTAACACCCAAAAAACAGTAGCTTTTGGTATTTCTTCTGAAAATACCTTCCCAATGAACGATTGGGTTGGTGGCCGTTTTTCATTGTGGAGTACGGTTGGACTTAGTATTTGTTTAGCCGTAGGGCCAAAAAATTTTGAAGGTCTACTGGAAGGTGCTGGAAAAATGGACCGTCATTTTCAAGAAACTCCATTTGAGAAAAACATACCTGTTGTGCTGGCGCTTCTAAGTATTTGGTATAACAACTTTTATGGCGCAGAAAGTGAAGCCATTATTCCATACACTCAATATTTAAGAAACCTTCCTGCCTACCTTCAGCAAGGAATAATGGAAAGTAATGGTAAAAGTGTTGGGCGTGACGGTATTCCGGTAAATTACCAAACAGGAACCATTATTTGGGGAGCATCAGGAACCAATGCCCAACATGCCTTTTTTCAATTAATTCATCAAGGAACCAAACTGATTCCTGCTGACTTTATTGGTTTTAAAAAATCATTATATGGCAATAAAGACCATCAAAATAAATTATTAGCAAATTTTATTGCCCAAACAGAAGCTCTTATGAATGGGAAATCGCTTACACAAGCAAAAGAAGAATTGAGCACCAGTAGAATGTCCGCTGATCAACAAGAAAAAATCGCACCTTTCAAAGTTTTCACAGGAAATAAACCTACTAATAGTATTCTTATTGATTCTCTTACGCCTTCTTCTTTAGGGGCCATAATTGCAATGTATGAGCATAAAATTTATGTTCAAGGTATTCTTTGGAATATTTATAGCTATGACCAATGGGGTGTTGAGCTTGGAAAACAACTTGCAAGTGCAGTTTTAGAAGACATAGAAGGTATAAGCAGCCATAAGCACGACCCCTCAACAAAAGCGCTTTTAAAAGCAATTTCTTAGTTTTCTTTTTTTCAATAACTCAAGTATTAGAGTTGTTAACATTTTCTTAATAAACTCTTGGGTTTCACCGTTTCTAAATGAAAGTAGTAATTGCTTTAAAAGTAACTTTGATCAATAAATCATTAAACTAAAAAAACGATGAAAAAAAATTTATTAATCGCATTTTCAATTGCTATTTTTCCTCTTTTTGCCCAAGAAGGAAATGAGAAAGCAACTGATACTTTAGGCACCTATCAAAACCTTGAAGAAGTTGTAGTTTCTTCAGGTGTAATTGATGTTGCTAAAGAAAGAAAAACTCCAATTGCAGTAAGTAAAATCACTGCTAAAGAAATTCTGCTCAAAGTTGGGAATCAAGAATTTCCAGAGATAATGAACAATACTCCTGGTGTTTACGCTACAAAACAAGGAGGAGGTTATGGCGATAGCCGTATTTCACTTCGTGGTTTTGATCAAACAAATACTTCATTTCTTATTAATGGACAACCTGTTAATGACATGGAAAACGGAAGGGTATACTGGTCAAACTGGCAAGGTTTAACAGATGTTGCTTCGGGAATTCAGATTCAAAGAGGCTTAGGAGCTTCAAAACTTGCTGTCCCGTCAGTAGGGGGTACTGTTTCAATTTTCACCAAGAGTGCTGAGAAAGCTCAAGGGGGATCTTTTGCTCAAATGTTTGGTAATAATGGTTACAACAAGACTACAGCTGCTTATAACACTGGAGTAAATGACAAAGGATGGTCATCTTCTTATTTAATATCTAGATGGTCTGGAAACGGATACATCAATAACACTTCTGGAGCTGGTACTACTTATTTCTTTGCTGTTGGCTATACACCCGAAGGATCTAATCATTCTTTTAACTTATCAGTATTGGGAGCTGCACAGTGGCATCACCAAAGAGATGTTTGGGTGTCCATTAGAGATTATCAAAACTTTGGAGATGTTGGAATTGACAGAACATGGAATACCAATGGTGGAACTTTAAATGGAGAAGAATTCAGCATGAGAAGAAACTTTTATAATAAGCCTCTGGCTACCTTTAATTGGGATTATAAAGTTGCAGATAATATTGATTTAAATACTTCTTTCTACGCTTCAGCAGGGAGAGGTGGTGGAACAGGTCCAAGAGGAAATAACTTCAGAAATTCTACAACAGATATTTTGCCTTTTCGAAAAGATCTTACAGAACATTATGCAGAAAATGGAAGAGGAACTAGAAATGCTGACGGATCAATCAACTTCGATGCAATCGTTAATTCAAACCAATCAGTAGGAGCTTATTCGGGAGATATTTCAAGATATGGAGGATTGAGCATTGGTTCAAACGGATTTAGAGACGACGGTGTAAGTAGAGAGATTTTAGTGCGTCGCGCTTCTATGAACTCTCATGATTGGGTTGGAGCAATCTCTAACTTAAATATTCAGTCAGGTAAAATGAAATACTCTTTAGGTGTTGATTTACGTTCTTACACAGGTTATCATTACCGAGTATTGAATAACCTTATGGGCCTTGACGGATACTACTCAACAGGAAACAAAAATAGTGCTGGCCAAATCGTTGAGTCTACAATTGAGGCGAGTCCTTTCCAAAGTACGGGTCTTAAAAACGGAACTAAAATTGATTACTTCAATATTGGATATGTAGGATGGCAAGGAGTTAACGGTTTAGTTGAATATGGTGGTGAAAAAATAACTGCTGTGCTTCAAGCTGGATTATCAAATCAATCTTTCCAGCGTGAAGATTTATTTGACCAACCAACTAATCCTTTATCAGATAAACAAAATCAAGGAGGTGGATATTTAAAAGGGGGTGCGAACTTCAACTTTACGGAAACATCTAATGTATTTTTTAATGCAGGTTATATCTCTCGTCAACCTCAATTTGGAGCAGTTTTTCCAAACTTTGGTAATGAAATAAATCCTGATTTACAGAATGAGAAAATTACGTCAATTGAAGCGGGTTATGGATACATCTCTAATTCAGTGAGATTAAATGTAAACGTATATGCTACAAACTGGGGAAACAGATTTGTAACACGTTCTTTGTCTAATTCTCAAGGTGTTGATGGAACGGCTCAATTTCCCAACGTAGATGTTCTTCACAAAGGAATTGAGTTTGAAGGTAGCTGGAGACCCTCAGGGAGTCTTAAACTTATTGGTATGTTGTCAATTGGTGATTGGGAATACACAAAAGACTTCGAGTCTAATATTTTTGATGACCAGCAGCAATTAATCGGTACAGGTAAACTCTACACCAAAGGAGCAAAAGTTGGTGATGCGGCTCAATTTACGATGTCTTTTGGAGCTGATTATCGAATAGGTAGTATTAACCTTGATGCAAACTACAGATTTGTAGATGGGCTATATGCTGATTATAGTATCGTAGACTCTGCATTTTTATCACCAGATAATCCAGGAGCATTAAAATTACCTTCTTTTGGACTGGTAGATTTTGGAGCTTCTATTCCGATAAAATTATCAAAGAAAAATTCAGGTAATCAGTTAACCTTCAGATTAAACGTTAACAACTTATTTGACACTACTTATATCGCAGAATCAAATACAAACATTCATGCAGACGCTAGCTCAACTAAATGGAATGGAATTGATGTTAATAATTCAGTATGGTTTGGATTTGGAAGAACTTGGAATGCAGCATTCCGCTATAACTTCTAAATCAATTTTCATTGAAATTATAAACCCTCACAGTAGTGAGGGTTTATTTATGGGGTAAACACGATGTCTTTAACCTTTAATTGTAAGAACGCTATTCCGTCATACTCATTTTCTTCCAAAGTATACAAAAGCGAAAAAGATTGTTGATTTTTAATTTGAATAAGATATTGTGCCATCCCAAAAGCAA
>JABGXI010000025.1:0-7839 GCA_018675855.1 Flavobacteriaceae bacterium
ATGGACTTTTAAAAATATTTTCATAATTTTAATAAACCCTCCCAAGTGGAGGGTTTTTCATTTACAGGAATGCCTATAATTCAATTTCTTTGTGACCAAAAACCTCAGCATTTAATACACTACAAGCATTGCACCTCAAATATCCTCTCTAATGTGATGACAGAAAGAGTATTATAGATTTATAAAGTAGTGGGTTTTCCTTAGGGGTTAACTGGCATAGAGGGGTGTAATCCAAATCCTTTATAATCCTATCTCATAACTGTCCCATTACAAGATCCAAGTATTATTATTTTAGGGAGTGTTTGATGGGGGAAAGTGCGGATACGTGGTGGGGTTTAGTCTTTTTGAAATTATGAAGGAGACAACTAGGTGCTTTTTTTTAATAAAAAATAACTAAGTCGTAAACCTGCCAATAGCATCACAATCATTGCAATGATTAATAACGTTACAATATTTGGGTACTGATTGTCAAATCCTAATATACTTGTATGCTTTCCATAGATTCCGAAATACCCCCAAAGAATAACCAATACATACGCAATTTGCTTGAAATGAAATACTTGGCTTAAGGCAATAAAAATTCCAATAACTAAAATTATCATCGTCCAAAGCTCTTCAGAAATTCCTAAACCTCCCCATTCATATCCTACCAAAACTGCCGTTACATTTGCAATTGTAGCAATAGATATCCATCCAAAATAAACTGTAAAAGGGAGTTGAATAGTAATTTTACTTGACCAATCAGTAGTGGTTTTTAACAACAAATTTATCTGGACTAGATTAACTAAAAGTACTATCATCAAGCCGAGCGAAACGAGTAAATACTCATAATGCCAAGCAAAAATCCATAAGCTGTTAAAGATTGTGTTCACAATAAAAAGCTTACTCAATACTTCGGTTTTCTGTTTCATTGGTCGAACTAGAATCCTAAGCGTAAAAACTAGTAACAGAGAATAAATGACCCCCCAGATAGCAAAAGTAGCTCCCTGTGGGGTAAATAAATTCTTTAACTGATCCGAAAGATCGCCAGTTGTCATTCCGTTAATTGGAAGAATATTGGCAAGTGAATTGATCGTAACCATTTGGATAAACCCCAATAGCATCAAAATTTTTACTCCTATGTTTTTCATACTTACAAACTACGAAGAATCTTTTAAAAAAAATTATTAAACTAATTACAACAACGTGTATATTGGTATTACAATTATTAAAAAAAGGAATTCCATCAGAAACTATTTTCCACGATTTGTTCATAACGAAAACCAATAATGAGTTTTCTCAGATTGATTTGGTTATAGCTACAACTGAGGGAATCATTGTTTTTGAAGTTAAAGATTATAGTGGATGGATATATGGAAGTGGGAATAATACGAATTGGACTCAGGCTCGATCCTATGTTAGAAAAAAGTATAAATTCTACAATCCAATAAAACGGTTATACTATTATAGTGTAACCGTTTTTTTATTTAAAAAGACTTCGTTTAAATACTCTCAAAGATTAATAGAAATTCTTCCAGCGATTACTAGAACAGTTCAAAATAGTATTGAAAAAGTTTAATGTCATTTTAAGAATTTAGTTTATTGGATGAATAAATAATCATACACAACAATGGCTATATGTAATTGCTTGTTTTCGCATATTTTTAAAATTCTGGTAGAATTATACCTAAAACAGTCTCTGAAGTTAAAAAAAAACGAAAATCTAGAACAGGTTAATTTTAAGGAGTTAAAAGATTTGGAAAAAAAGGATGTTATATTAATTTAGGGGGCGTTTTCTTTTAAACTACAGGCATATCATCTTCAGTAAGTTCTGGGATTTATGATTTTTTCTTTATTTTTGTATTGTAACAAGAACGCATTTAGCGTACCAACTGATCTTCTCGAGACACGGTGGTTTAGAATATGAGACGCTCGTCTAAAACAATCGAGAAATCATATTCATCTTGGTCATAAATGACGTTTAATTAAAAAATCGGTTCAGTGTCTGGCAAGGAGAAGTATTTAGAACTCCTGAAAAAAAAGAACGAATCTAATAGCGAGAAAGGCGAAACTAAATAGTTCTCGCTCTTAATATTTTTTTAAAAACCGCAGTACCTCTAGCTCAGACCAGTAGTGTTTTCCTGTTGACACAAAACCCACATGTCCGCCATAGCGAGGCGTAATTAAGCTAAAATGTGGATTTTCTTGGGCTTCAGCATTCGGAAAACAAGACTCAGACAAAAAAGGATCGTCTAGGGCATTGATGAGCAACGTAGGCCGAGAAATCGATTTAAGAAAAGGCTTACTACTGGCTTTGGCATAATAATCTTGTGCGTTTTTAAAACCGTTTAAGGCAGCGGTAAAATATTCGTCAAAATCAATTAGTTTTTTAACCTTTTTAAGCCGATCAATGGGCACTTTATCGGGAAATTGCTGATGTTTGAGGCGGACCTTGTTTGATAGAGTATATAAAAACCGCCAAGTGTACAAGCGATTCTGTAGGTCCTGTAACTTAATGGACGAACCATGTAAGTCCACCGGGACAGAGATAGCTACACTGGCCTTTATTTTTGGATTCAAAGGATAAATCCCATCACCATTGTATTTTAATACCAGGTTTCCACCTAGACTAAAGCCCAATAAATACACTGCATTATAATCAGGGAGTACGGTATTGATAACGGCGTGGAGATCCTCCGTTCGCCCACTGTGGTAGGTAACCAATCGGCGGTTAATTTCTCCGCTGCAAAAACGGTAGTTCATGGCCGCCACAGCATAGCCGCTTTTGGACAACAAAGCCGCTGAAGCTTGAATGTATTTGGAATCACTACTGCCCTCTAGCCCATGGCAAAGGATAACGATTTTATCACTCCCATTTTCGAGTAAGTCAATGTCTAAAAAATCATCATCTAGGGTTGTAATCCGCTTACGCTTATACGGTAACGGCTTCGTTTTTCTAAACAAGGAGCTATACATTGTATTGACGTGCCCATTTTTAAAGAAAAAGGATGGCGTGTAGTCGTTTGTTGGCATGAATACGTAACGTTTGTTTTGTGCCATCAAACCGAGTATAGGTCTTGGCTAAATCAATGCGTCAAATATAGCCATTATCGGAAATTAATGCATATCATCTTCAGTTAGTTCAGGAAGAAAAACAAGGAGCAGAGATATTGTAGATTTTAGGTATCTTGAAACATCTACAATAAATAGAATGAAAAAACTACTTTTTATCTTACTGCTAACACCAATTTTTGGTATAAGCCAAAAGGCCTGTAATGTTTTTGGCAAAATAAAGTTTGTTGAATATGGAGAAGACTACAAGGTCAAATTTGTTGACTACGGTGAGGACTTGAAAATCAAATATGTCAAGTATGGAGAAGACAAGATTGGAAAGTGGAAAGCTGTGGATTATGGTGAAGACTATAAACTAAAAGTAGTTAAATACGGGGAAGACTTCAAGGCTAAAGAAGTTGAATATGGAGAGGGTTGTAACTAGCTTTTTTATTCTTTGAGTTACAGCATCTTTAAATGATTGATTATATAGGCTTTAACGCCTGATTTTATTTAAGTTTTGGGACAAAGTAGGAGCATTTAAAAGGGCCTCCACACAAAAATTCAGTTTTTAACGTTTTTTGGTTGTCTTCAATTAATTTTGGTCATTTTTAATTGATTTTGGTCATTATTTGGGTTTGTCAGGAACTTGAACCACCTATTTATATTTCTAAGCAGTTAATTATAATTAGTATAGTTTTACTATAATTAAAGAAACAGATAATAAAAATGAAGTTGGAGACACTTATTGTGTGGATTAAACTATACAAAGAGATCAGATACAAATACGTTAGCAAAAAGATTCATTAACGAACTTAAATATGAGAAAAAAAACAATTTTAGGCGCACTTCTTATAGGGTTAATTCTTTTTGGAATCTATCTTTATGATTTGGGGCAGAGACCAGATAGAGAATATCCGTTGTTTCCACTACAACCTGAAAAAAAAGCCGCAACAGTTCATGACAGTATTCCTCTAAAGGATGTTGTACTAGCAGGGAATAATTGGGACGGGGTCATTACCATTTTTGACCCAAATACTTTTAAAATTATTAAAAAAGTAAGTGCTATGCCCGACCGAGAGGAAAGATTTAAAGAAATCTATTCAGGACTAAAAAGAAGTCTTGCTTCAGGTTTTATAAGGGAATATATCGGTGAAGGCAATGATCAATTGGTTGATGACATGTTTACGTCAAATGATGGTAGGTATATTTATGCATCAAGGCCAAGTTTTGCAGACGTTGTTGCCATTGATGTTAATTCTGGCGAAATTTTTTGGCGAACACGGGTTGAGGGTCTTCGAGCTGACCATTCCGCCATATCCCCAGATGGAAAAATCTTTTTGGTTTCAGCCTCAACAGCAAGAAAAGTCCATGCAATTGATGTTTCAACGGGTGAAATCATTGGAAGTTTTGAATCTGGAGACCAACCCCACGAAAATATATACTCTGAAGATGGTAAAAAAATATACCATGCTAGTATCGGCAAAGTTTTTTTTGCGTCGCCAAATCTTGACTTTTTAAAGGGAGATCGTTGGTTTCAGATTATTGATGCTAACACTTATGAAGTGATACGCCGTGTTGATATGAAGCTAAAATTGGAAGAAGCAGGTTTTGATTGGATTGACCGAGCAATTCGACCAATGGCCATTACCAAAGACGAAAAATTTGCTTATTTGCAGATTTCATTATTCCATGGTTTTTTTGAATACGATATAGAAAACGATAAAATCACCCGAAAATTAGATTTACCTATTCCTAAAAGAACTAAAAGGCTATCACTCGGAGACCATCTTTTAAATTCAGGACATCATGGTATTTCTCTAAGCGGAGATGATAAGACTATATGTATAGCGGGCACTATGGATGGCTATATCGCCATAGTGGACAGGGAAACCTTCAAGTATAGTACAATTAAACTTTCTGATGATCCAAAAGAAGCAAAGCCATACTGGGTAACTTCAAGTAAAGATGGCAAAAAGGCTTATGTATCTATAAGCGGTCTTGACAAGGTTTCTATATTGGATTACGCCACTGGAAAAATAGTCTCTGAAGTTCCAGTAGGTAACCACCCTCAAAGGGTTCGAAATGGTCAACTCCGATTAAAATAAATATTAAAGTCCCTAAAGTTAATTAGAGATGTTATTCTTATTAAGGTCAATTAGGGGTGTAATTCAAACCCTCCTAGTTAGAGGCATATCATCTTCAGTAAGCTTTGGAATTTGTGATTGTTTAGAAATCTTTTTATGTTTAGAGTATTATTAATCATAAATCAATTAAAATGAAAAAAACAAGTTGGATTATGTTTGGCATAATCTTTATAATTATTTCAGTATTATATTTAATGAATAAAAACACCAAACAGGACAGTTCTGAATCTAAACCAGACATTTATATGGACGAACAATATGACCAAGACAATGACTAATATAATAACCTAAGTATAAATAAACTTATGTTTATTCTTTCAGGTTCTGAGTGTCACCAATTAAATTTAGTGGCTTTTTTCTTTTAAACCACAGGCATATCATCTTCAGTAAGTTAAACAGGAAAAAACACGGAGTAGAGATATTTTAGAGTTCCTTATATTAGTAGCTTATTAATCATAAATTAATTAAAATGAAAAAACTAATTCTAATTTCTAGTCTGTTTATTTCAGTAGTTATTTTCGGCCAGACTGGGAAAAAACTTCCTCAAAATATTATTCAAATTACTTACGTTCAAGTAGAAAATGAAGATTTTTCAGAATTTGAATCAAAAGAATTAAATCATTGGTCAAAAGTATCTGATAATGCTATTAAAAATGGCAAACAAGTAGGGTGGGCATTCTTTAGACTCGTAAATTCCGCATATATTGAGGATGAGACAAAACCTACTCACGCTTTTGTAAATATTTACAAAGATTTCAAGCAAATGGCAGAAGCACCAATTGAAGTATGGGGAAATGCTGAAACCGTTTTAGGAATAGATCCGAGTCTAATATCAACTGATGATTTGTCAAAAACAATGATGATGCAGACCTATAAAGTAGTTGATAATATTCCTACTGAAGAGTTTAAATATGCCGTTTGGAATTACGCTAAGCCAAAGAATATGTCTGGATTTCTTGAAGAAAACTCAAAGTTATGGAAACCATATTTTGAAAAAAGAATCAATAGGAATGGTTTTGCTGGTTGGGGTGTTGCCGCTAGAGTCTATCCTCAAGGAATGAACGAATCAAGTGTTTTTTCTTGGGACCATTACACCTCACTAGAGTCTGCAATGCTAGCACTTTCTCCTACTGACTTTGACGGGAGTATTTTGTCTAAATCTAAGATGGCTGAATACGATCCAGATGGTTTTAGGTATCGTGTATTAGTTGAATTACTTAAGTTTAATATGTAATCAGTTATTAAAAAACAGCACTTCTTTGATTAAAACGTCACTAATTGGTTTAGTGACGTTTCCTTTTAAATCATGGGCATATCTTCTTCAGTAAGTTTTGGTATTTTTTACATCCTTAAAAGGTTTAAAATAACTTTTGAAAGTATCTATTCCAACAGGAGCAACAGGTAAGTATATTACTAATGCTATATATTTGACATATGAAGTTTAACTTACGCATTTTTACAATATTTATTTTTTTAATATTTTTAGCTCAAGGGTACTCTCAGGATTCAATTAATCAGTACAAGGCTCTTCGCCTTAAAAATGAACTAGGATTTCAAAAATCTTATCGAGTATTAAAAACTACATTTAAAAGTTTAGAGGGGTTTCAAACTTTTTATCCTGGCACTAAAATAACTCTTGAAAAAATACTTCGATACCACTTTTATACGGCAATTCATATTAATCAAAAAGAGAATAAATTGTTTTCGATGGATTTAACTGAATTCAAATTAAAAAACAATACTTCAGAGGAAGAAATAACAAAAGAAACAGTTGCACTAATTGGAGATATGTTTTTTGGCTCAAATGAACTTAAAATAATACCTATTAAAAATTAACTAAATACAAAATCATTTTTTTATTGATTCTTTCCTCAGCAATAAATAATATATTCAAGTATAATTTTATTCATAAACTTTATTGGTGTTTTATTTTAAACCAATGGTATGAAATCTTAAGTGAATTTTGAGATTACAATATACTATATCAAGAGAGATAAAAGCTACTAATTAAGTAGGTGAATATTTGACCTTGTTTTTTTCATAGTTTAAGTTATATTTAAAAAATTATTAAACAAAAACCAAAAATGAAATTTAGCACAATTTATTTAGACAAAAATATTGTAGAAATTCATAATTCAGCCCTAGGAAAAGAAACAATTATTGTTAACAACGAGATTGTTTCTTCTAAATATTCAATAGCTGGGACTACTCATAATTTCAATATTTTAGATAATGGTGCTAAAGTTGAATGCTCTATTAAAATAAGGCTATCAACCACTGGAATCGTATTTGGATTTATAAAAGATGGAAAACCATTCATTGAACCCGCAAAAAGACCTCTTTGGCCTTTTATTGTTTTTGCCTTTATATTTGGAATTTCAATAGGCGTATTTTCAACTTTAAATTAATGTTTAGAAAAATTATTTGATTTCTAAAAATGGGGTTGGCACTCTAGAAGCGTTTTTTATTTAGATACAGTTTCTTGTATAAATCCAAATCTCACCATATAAGGTACTACACAAATTGAATCCTAAATTTTTAATTTAATGTGCTTATAATCAATATATTATTAATTTATTAAATATGGTTTTCCATAGTATACTTTTTAATAAATGGGGTGTAATATAAACTCTCCTATCCAGGTGACTTTCGACTATACCTC
>JABGXI010000026.1:0-7408 GCA_018675855.1 Flavobacteriaceae bacterium
GACCATTACATTCTTAATGAGAAAAAAGGAGTTCTCAATAAAGTTGCTCCATCTATGACGGGAATATTTCAAACTTCAACAAATGCTACCGCTTTTAAAGTACAAAGAAGAAAAGAAGGTTTTTATTTAACATTCAAAACCTCTTGGGATGAGTGGTCTAAAAAAATAGTCTTTCTTGATGATCAAAAGCTTATATTAGAACATGAAAAAAAAACCTTTTATTATAAAAGACCCAGTTTAATTAACTTAAACAATGAATAATTCGAAAAATAAGTTTGATCCAAAACCTATTAAAGTTGTGTTGGATGACATTGTTGGACAAAAGTCATTAAAAAAAGGTGTTCAAAATATTAGAATTTGTAATGCTTGGGGTGAATTGATGGGAAAACATATTTTACAATATACTAATGAGGTTCGTTTCTCACATAACACTCTTTATGTCTCTTTACATTCAGCACCCTTAAAAATGGAATTAAAGTATGATCTTGAAAAAATAGTAACTAGACTAAACGAACATCTTAAAAAGACATTAATTAAAAAAATAGTACTGATTTAAAAACGCTCTCGTTTTGCGAAATGAAAAGCAGCTTCAATAGCTGCATTTTCATCACTATCAGAACCATGAACAGCATTTTCTCCCATTGAGGTGGCATACAACTTTCTAATGGTTCCATCAGCTGCTTCTTTGGGGTTGGTAGCACCTATAAGAGTTCTGAAATCACTTACAGCATTTACCTTTTCAAGGATTGCAGCAACAATTGGTCCTCTAGTCATAAAAGCTACTAACTCGTTATAAAAAGGGCGTTCTTTGTGAACTGAATAAAAATGTTCTGCATCTTGTTGGGTTAATTGAGTGAGTTTCAGGGCTTTAATTTTGAAGCCAGAAGAAGTTACTTTTTCTAAAATATTCCCAATATTTCCATTTTCGACTCCATCAGGCTTAATCATCATTAGTGTAATATTATTCATTTTTTTTCTTTGGATCAAAATTACTAAATGTATTTAAATCATCCTTCACTAAAAATTCTAAAAAATTCAAAGAACAGTTAAAAAAAAATTGAGCCGTCTAAATATTATGAAAATAGTATCTTTACAAGTTATGAAACAGCACTTTATATCCGATTTACAAAAACTCCTTGATACCCCTCAAAAAATTATTATTATTCCGCATAAAAATCCTGATGGAGATGCTTTAGGCAGTACATTGGCCTTTAGATTTTTTTTACTCAAGGAAAAGCATGAAGCGATTGTGATTTCGCCAAATGATTATCCTGATTTTTTAAGTTGGTTACCCGGTCAGGATACTGTTTTAAAATTTAATAAAAATCCTAAAGAAGTGCGTCAAAAAATTAATGCTGCTACTTTAATTTTTACCCTTGATTTTAATAACTTATCTAGAATTGGAGATTTAGAACCCTTAATCAAAAATTCTAAGGCAACTAAAATAATGATTGATCATCATGAAAGTCCTAGTGATTATGCTACTTTGATGTATTCTGACCCTTCAATGAGTTCTACTTGTGAGATGGTTTACCATCTAATTAACAAACTCAACAAAAACGCGTTTACATCTGAAATTTCTAACTGCCTATATACAGGGATCATGACAGATACGGGTTCTTTTAGATATCCTGCAACCACACCAAAAACTCATAAAGCGATAGCTCATTTAATTGAAGCAGGAGCTTCTAGTTCCAATATTCATGAAAAAATTTATGATAGTGCATCTTTTAGCAGATTAAAACTTTTAGGAATTACTCTGTCTAATATGAAGAAAATTCAAAACCTTCCCATAGTATATATGACACTTTCACAAGAAGAACTTAACACTTGTAACTATAAAAAAGGCGATACTGAGGGTTTTGTGAATTATGGATTGAGTTTAGAGGGCATTCTTTTTTCGTGTATTATGATAGAAAATCAACAGGAAGGTATTCTTAAAATGTCTTTTAGATCACAAGGAAATTTTTCAGTAAACAACTTTGCACGAATCTATTTTAATGGTGGCGGACATCATAATGCTGCTGGCGGTATGTCAAAAGAGTCTATAAAAGAGACTGTAATTCGATTTGAAAAGGCAATTAAGGAAGTTGCAAATCAATTCTAATTAATGAAAAAAATATATAGCTTATCGCTGCTTGTATTTTTTGTTTCTTGTCAAGAAATTAAACCAAGGCAACCAATAAACAAAAATGAAGTTAGAAATTTATCTAGCTCCGCAAAGCGCAATAAAAATTTATTTACTCAAGAAGAACTACTAATAAATTCAGCAGCAAAAAAAGATTCATCATATATTTATAAAAAAGCTCCTTCGGGATATTTATTTGCTTACGTAAATAAATCATCTGATTACTTTAAATCTCCTCAAAAGGGAGAACTAGTATCTTTTGAATACTCAATAGAAACGCTCCAAAAAGAGTTACTTTATAATAAAAAGGAACTTGGAATAGTAAATTACAGAATAGATCAAGAAGATTTACTTCCCGCTTTACGCGAGGGACTTCGCATAATGAAAGTAAATGAAGTTGTTGTTTTTCTTTTTCCTTCATACCTTTGTTATGGTTATCAAGGGGATGGCAACAAAATTGGCATTAATCAGCCTCTTCGATTTACAATTGAACGCCTCAATTAAATAATTAAATAATTATACTACAATGAAAAAATTATATACTGCAATTTTTATTGCCATTATCCTTTTGGGATGTGAGCCAAACCATCCTGATCTTAAACCTGGCTTATATGCTGATATAATAACGTCAAAAGGATCCATTATCATTAAATTAGCTTATGAAAAAGCTCCCATTACTGTTGCTAACTTTGTTTCTTTAAGTGAAGGTGAAAATACAAACGTAGCAAATGAATTTAAGTCAAAAAAATACTATAATGGGTTAAAGTTTCACCGTGTCATTCCAAATTTCATGATTCAAGGAGGAGATCCTTTAGGTATTGGCTCAGGAGGCCCTGGTTATACTTTTGATGATGAATTTAGTGATTTAACTCATAAAGGTCCCGGTATATTATCTATGGCAAATTCTGGTCCTGCAACTAATGGAAGTCAATTTTTTATTACCCACAAAGCGACACCATGGTTAGATGGAAAACATACTGTATTTGGAGAAGTAATAAAAGGACAAAATGTTGTTGATAGTATCATTACAAATGATTTGATTGAAGAAATTAATATTATTAGAAAAGGAAAAGAAGCTAATAAATTTGATTCTCCAGCAGTTTTTGATACCTATTTTAAACAAAAAGATATAATTGCACAAGAAAAAAATGAAAAAGAAAGACATATAAAAGATAGTAATATCACTAAACATTTTGCAATTAAAAAAGAATCTATCTCCACCGCTTCAGGTCTTCAATACACAATTACTGAAAAAGGAAATGGTGCCGCTGTTATTTCGACAAATGTTGTAAAAGTAAATTATTCAGTTTATTTTGATAACGGCAAGCTTCTTGAAACGAGTATTGAAGCAATTGCCTTGATTAATAATATGCTGAATAAACAGCGTCAAATGGCTGGAAAATATGATCCTATTGAGGCTAGAGTTGGAGAAACAGATGCTATGATTGAGGGATTCAAAGAAGGTCTGCGACTTTTGAAAGAAGGTGACAAAGCAACACTTTTCCTGCCCTATTCACTAGCTTATGGAGCCAACGGTGGACAAGGCATACCACCAAAATCAGATTTGATTTTTGAAGTTGAAATCGTAACCGTAATCAAATAAAAAACATAAAGGTCAGCTATTAGCTTGTCTTTATTTCTTTATGAAAAACATAAACTATTTTTTAATTGGCGTCATACCCTTGCAATGGCTAACATTAAAATGGTCTAAAAATAATCCTGAATGGATAGAATTAAACTACAGTCAAAAAATTTATCCTTTAATCTTTAAATCACATCGCTTTTTTTTTGAAAATATTCCTTTTTCATTTGGAGATTTAATCTATTTATTAGCAATTATATTTTTTATAGGAAGTTTAATTTATTTATTTAAAAGCCCTTTAGATAGATTTCGAAACTATCTTTTTCATGGACTTGCTTATGTTTCGTTAATTCATTTAATTTTTCAACTTAGTTGGGGATTAAATTATTATCGAATTCCATTAAATAAAACTTTAGCATATGATTTAACTTATAATGAAACTCAGCTAACCGAAACTTTAGAGAAACTAATTCAAACAACTAATTTACTTCATGAACAGCTAAGTAATGAAGACAGTATTCCAATAAAAATACCTTACTCAAAAGACACTATCTCTAGCATGATAGAGCGAGATTTTTTGTTTATGAAAGAACGGTTTACGATTCAACCATTTATAAAAAATTCTTTGTTGAGTACTATTCTAAGTTATATGGGATATTCAGGGTATTTAAATCCACTTACCTTGGAATCACATGTGAATAAACATATTCCAGCTTTTAACTACATAACAACAGCTGCTCATGAAATGTCTCATCAACTAGGAATAGCAGCAGAAAATGAAGCAAATTTTATTGCTTTTTACACCACTATAAATAATCCAGACCCCTTTATTAAATTTTCAGGGTATAGTTTTGGATTAAAATATTGTTATGCAGATTTATATAAGTTAAACCAAAAAAAAGCAAAAGAACTTATAGCACAATTAAAACCGGGCATTTTAAAAAATTTTCAAGAACAATCTACTTTTTGGAAGGCTTATGAAAATCCCCTTGAGCCTTATTTAAAAAAAGGTTATGACAACTACTTAAAAGCGAACGGTCAAGTACTTGGGATTCAAAGCTATAATGCAATGGTAGGACTAGTAGTTGCATATTCAAAAAAAAATGTTCTCAATATTTAAAACTTCTATTAACTTTTTTATTTTTTTTTTATATTTTAAAATAACTTGCAAAAGTGAAAGCACTATCAAGTATTCAAAATCCTGAAATAAAAAAATTACGCTTACTTTTTCAAAAAAAAAAGGAGCGTGAAAGACAAAGTCTTTTTGTAATAGAAGGAGAAAGAGAGATTGAAAAAGCTTTAAAGGGAGGCTATCTTCTCGAATCCATTTTTATTCATGAAACCGCTGAACACTCTTTTGAAATGATTATCTCTCAGTCCAAAGTTTCTAATATTTTTTTATTAGCATCCTCAATTTTTAAACGTTTGAGTATCCGCTCAGGATCAGAAAAAATAATTGCTATCGCTCAAAGTAAAACTCACAAATTAGAAGACTTAATACTTAACGAAACTTCAATTATACTAGTAATTGAGGCCCCAGAAAAGCCTGGAAATATTGGGGCAATTTTCCGAACAGCCGCTGCTGCTAAAATGGATGCTGTTATTGTAGCTAACCCAAAAACAGATTTTTATAATCCAAACAGTATTCGATCTAGCTTAGGTAGTATATTTTTGATTCCTTCAGCTATAGGTTACTCTCTAGAAGTAATATCATTTTTGAAAAAAAAATCAATTTGTATTGCAACAGCAGCAATTCACCCAGAGGCAATAAATTATAATGACTTTGATTATAAAGCTCCATGTGCAATTATTATGGGTACAGAAAGTTCGGGCTTAGATTCGTTATGGCTTGAGAAAACAGATCAAAATTTAGTTATACCCATGGACAAAGACATAGATTCATTGAATTTATCTGTTTCTGCAGGAATTTTGATGTATGAGGCTCAGCGAAAGAAAAAGCAATTTGAATAGAACCTAAATCTTTAGTATATTCAAAATGAAATGATCATGGATTCGAAAATTGAAAATAAAGAAATAACCAATCAGTATAAAGAACTATTACGAATAAGTTATCAGTCGCTTACCTCTGATAATAAAAAAATGATTCGCTTAGCATTTGACACTGCTGTTGAAGGACATAATGGTCAACGAAGAAAGTCTGGAGAAGCCTATGTTTTTCATCCAATAAGTGTTGCTAAAATTGTGGCACAACAAATAGGTCTTGATGCTACTTCTATTGCTGCAGCTCTTCTTCATGACGTTGTTGAAGATACAATATTTACTCTTCAAGACATTGAACGTCTTTTTGGGGAATCTGTAGCTAAAATTGTACACGGTCTCACCAAAATTTCCAATCTTAAAAAAGATAAAAACATTTCCTTGCAAGCTGAAAATTTCAGGAAAATGCTTCTAACGCTAAATGACGATGTTAGGGTTATCATTATTAAAATTGCCGATCGTTTACATAATATGCAAACGATGGATGCAATGCCAGAATATAAACAAGTTAAAATTGCATCTGAAACACTTTATATATATGCTCCCCTAGCTCATAGAATTGGATTATACAACATAAAGACAGAGCTTGAGGACTTGAGCCTTAAGTACACAGAATCTGTTAGATATGCTTCCATCAAAAAACATATGGATGAAAGTGTAAATTCCCAAAAAAATTATATTAATTCATTTTCGAAATTTGTTTCTCTTGAATTAAAAAAAGAACGTTTAAAATATATAATCAAGGGACGGAGCAAGTCTATTTATTCTATTCATAAAAAAATGCAAACCCAAAACATATCTATAGATAAGGTCTATGATAAGTTTGCCATTCGTATTATTTATGATTCCCAGCGAAGTAAAGAGAAGTTTATAGCTTGGAAAATTTATTCAATAATAACCGATCACTTTACGCCTAACCCAACACGTCTTCGTGATTGGATTTCAGGACCTAAATCAAATGGATATGAAGCTCTTCATATAACTGTTATGGGCCCGATGAATAAGTGGGTGGAGGTTCAAATTCGCTCAAAAAGAATGCATGAAATTGCTGAAAAAGGTTACGCTGCACATTTTAAATACAAACAAGGCGAACAAAAAGATATTGGGATTGATAGCTGGCTCAATAGATTGCAAGAAGTATTAGAAAATAATTCAGGAAATGCGGTAGAATTTGTAGAAGATTTCAAGCTTAATTTATATTCTAAAGAAATTTTTGTTTTTACTCCCAAAGGGGAATTAAAATCTTTACCTCAAGGAGCAACTGCATTAGATTTTGCCTTTTCTATTCATTCGGAAATTGGTAAAAAAACAAGAGGAATTCGTGTAAATGATCGCTTAGTACCTTTAAGTAAAGTTTTAAAAAGTGGAGACCAAATTGATGTAATTACTTCTGAAAAAATCACCCCTTCAAATAGTTGGTTGGATTTTGTAATAACTTCCCGTGCACGTTCCATAATAAAATCCTCTATAAATGATGAAAAAAAGCAATATGCAGAGGAAGGAAAAGAACTTTTAAGAAGAAAATTAAAACAACTCAAAATTAATTTTAATGAGAAAACAATACATCAAATGATTTTGTTTTTTAAGTTTAAATCAAGCCAAGATCTTTTTTATAAAACTAAAATTGGAACTTTGGACAATACGCAACTTAAAAAATTTGCAAGCAACCACAATAATTCATTAATAAATTTTTTTAAAAA
>JABGXI010000027.1:0-22887 GCA_018675855.1 Flavobacteriaceae bacterium
CTTACTAGCTGTAGAATTATTTTTAACAAAAGAAGGAGAATTAATTGTAAATGAAGTAGCGCCTAGACCACATAATAGTGGTCACTATAGCATTGAAACTTCATACACATCACAATTTGAACAACACATAAGGGCTATTCTTAACCTTCCGCTAGGAAACACTCAAAACAAAGTAGCTGGAGTAATGGTGAATCTTGTAGGAAAAGAAGGTCATAATGGCCCAGTTCATTATCAAAACTTAGATCAAATTTTAGCCATTGAAGGAGTTAATCCTCATATTTATGGTAAAAAAGAAACGCGTCCCTTTCGCAAAATGGGACATATAACCATCGTAAATAAAAATCTTGAAACTGCTCGTGAGATTGCAGAACATGTAAAAGAAACTATTGAAGTAATTACAAAATAATATGAAAAAAGTAGGGATAATAATGGGCAGCCAATCAGATCTTCCGGTAATGGAAGAAGCTATTGATTTCTTAAAAAAATTAAACATTACTGTTGAAGTAGATATCGTATCTGCACACAGGACACCCGAAAAAATGATGAACTATGGAACTCAAGCCCATAAAAGAGGACTCAAGGTTATAATTGCTGGGGCGGGAGGAGCTGCACACCTTCCAGGTATGATAGCCTCTCTTACACCTCTTCCAGTTATTGGAGTACCCATAAAATCCAGTAATTCAATTGACGGATGGGATAGTATTTTTTCAATTCTTCAAATGCCTGGAGGTGTTCCAGTTGCGACAGTAGCGCTAAATGGAGCCAAAAATGCTGGAATATTAGCTGCTCAAATTATTGGAAGTAGTGATGAAAAAGTACTCAATAAAATAGTTTTATATAAAGAAAGCCTGAAGAATAAAGTACTAAAAAAAAGTGAACAATTAAAAGAATAACTCCTTGAATAATCCATTATTAACTTCCTTTAAAACTCCTTTTGAAGCAACACCATTTCATCAAATTAAAGCTCATCACTTTATTCCAGCTTTAGAATCAACTATTGCAATAGCATTAAAAGAAATAGATGAGATTACTAAACAAATAGAAACGCCCACTTTTAGAAATACTCTTGAAACTTTACAGGAAATTGGTACTCTAGTTGATAGAAATAGTAATTTACTTTTTAATCTAAATAGTGCAGAAACCAATAAAGAACTTCAAAAAGTTGCAAAGGATGCTGCACCTTTGTTAACACGTTTTCAAAATGATATAATATTAAATGAAATGCTATTTAAACGCATTAGTTATTTATATAAGAATGAAGTTAAAGACTCTCTAACTCCTGAACAATTTACATTACTTGAAAAAGAATATAAAACTTTTGTTCGAAATGGTGCGCATTTAAATGATGATGCCAAAAACAAACTACGGATTTTAGATACCGAACTAGCCCAGCTAAGTCTCTGTTTTGGTGAAAATGTGTTAGCAGATACCCAAGAATATTCTTTACATATTAAAAATGAATCAGAACTTAAAGGATTACCTGATAATGTCGTTGAAACAGCTAAAGATATTGCGCAAGAGAAAGGTAAAAAGGGCTGGCTCTTCACCCTAGATTATCCAAGTTACATTCCTTTTATAACCTACTCAGAAAACAGGGGATTAAGAAAAAAATTAAATAGTGCTTTTGGAAAAAGAGGATTTCAGGAAAATAAACATAATAATTCAACTATAATTCTTCAAATCATAAAACTAAGACAAACACGTGCAAGACTTCTTGGATATCAATCTCATGCTGCATTTGTTCTTGAAGAGCGCATGGCACAATCTGAAAAAAATGTTAAATCTTTTTTAGATAATTTAAATCAAAAAGCACAAACGGCTGCAAAAAATGAATGGAATACTATGGTCAACTTTGCGAAGGAAAGACTTGGTATAAAAACAGTTGAAAAATGGGATATTGCTTACGTTGCCGAAAAACTAAAAAAAGAAACCTTAGACCTAGATGAACAACTGCTAAAATCATATTTCTCCTTAGACAATGTTTTAGACGGTTTATTTACAATCGTAGAAAAATTATACGGCTTAAGTTTTATAATAACTAAAGAAATAGATACATATCATAATGAGGTAAAGGTATATGAAGTATATAAAGAGGAAAAATTTTATGCTCTTTTATATACAGATTTTTTTCCTCGCAAAGGAAAGAGAAATGGTGCTTGGATGACCAGTTATAAATCCCAAAATATTTCACAAAGACCTCATGTTTCGATTGTCTGCAATTTTCCTATACCTACAAAAACGAAACCTTCGTTACTCACTTTTCAAGAAGTAACTACTTTGTTTCATGAATTTGGACATGCGCTACATGGCATCCTCGCCAATACAACTTATAGTTCATTAAGTGGCACAAGTGTTTATTGGGATTTTGTTGAATTACCAAGTCAAATAATGGAAAATTGGTGCTACCAGTCAGAGGCATTAGACTTGTTTGCAAAACATCATGAAACTAATGAAGTAATTCCAAGGAAATTCATAGATAAAATTAAGAAAGCTGCTTACTTTCAACAAGGACTCCAAACCTTAAGACAACTTAGCTTTGCCTACTTAGATCTATCATTTCATGATAAAAATGCACACTTAATTAAAGTTATAAAAAATCATGAAAAAAGACAAATTGAATCTTTAAAATTCATAGAAGATCCCGCTGATAGCTGTATGAGCACTGCTTTTTCACATATTTTTCAAGGTGGATATGCTGCAGGTTATTACAGTTATAAATGGGCCGAAGTTTTAGATGCTGATGCTTTTGAATTATTTCTTGAAAAAGGGGTTTTTGATAAAAACACAGCCAAATCTTTCTTAGAAAATATCTTATCAAAAGGAGGCACAGAACACCCTATGACTTTATACAAAAGTTTTAGAGGAAAAAAACCCGACCCCGAAGCCTTGTTTAGAAGAGCTGGACTCGCTTAGTGTATTAATTAAAATAGTTATTGAAAATTTTTATAGCATCAAAAAAAGTTAGTCTACCAATTCATGTATCCCCCTTTAAGGTCATATATTTTTTTGAAGCCTAAGGAATCCATAATTATAGAAGCTTTACCGCTCCGATTCCCTGATCTGCAATAAATTAAGTAAGTAACATTTCTATTTAATGCAGAAATACTCGCATGAAAATCTGCGGCCTTATAATCAATTAGAATTGCGCCCTCAATATATCCCAATGCATATTCTTCTGGGGTTCTAACATCTATAACTTGTGATTCTTGCTGCATCAAGACTTGAAAATTATCTTTTTCTAGTACTTTGACAGAAGATGTTTGTGAGGTTAACCCGATAAATAAAGAGAAAAGAAAAATTTTCATTTTATGTTTTTACTAAAAATAAAGAAATAAAAAATAACTACCCAACCAAACCACCGGAATTCCTTCAACCCAAAAGGCAGTATAATAAAAAGAATTTGAGGGGTCTGAATAATGCAAAAGGATCCCTAGGAGCACAAAAATCATAAAAGTCGAAAATAACATTTCATGGTTGGTACCAAAAAATAATAATAAACATGAGGCACCCAATACTAATAATATAATGCCTAATATTTTAGTCTTAAAAATACCTAGCTGCTGAGGAAGGGTTTTTAGGTGAGAACTGTCAATAGTAATATCTCTAATTTCAAAAGGTAATGTGGCAACCCAAACATAAACAAATTGTATAAGGCTCAATTTTAAAAACAAACTTATTGAAAAACAACTGTCTGAAGCTAATGGTATTCCAACTGTTAATAAAATCCAACTTAAAGCTACTAAATATATTTTCAATCCTTTTTTATTCCTCCAATTAGAGAATCCATTAAAAGAAATACTATATAAAAACACCAAAATACTCCCAATTAAAGCGAAACCTATCATTATAAAGGAAAACGTAAAAAGCATTCCTAAAGAAACTATAAAACTTACAATAGAAATAAACAAAATACTTTTTGGAATTTTGCCTTTGTGAGAATTATAAAATAAAGTCGAAAATTTTATAAAATTATAACTAAAAAGAGCGCTAGAAAAAATAAATATTAACACATTTTCAGAAACTTTATATTGTGATATAATAAGTGATAATCCACCAAGGCAAGTGACTGAAAAAGCTAAGTGAATACTAGACTTAACATAAAATTCAAAACCTTTAATTAACCAAATTTTCACATGTAAATATCGAAACTTTAATGTAGTTGTTATTGATTATTGAAAAATATTTTTGTTTCTCAAAAAATAGCTTAGAGAATATGCCTTTAATATCCTATTTTTGATGAAATTATTAAAGCAATGAGAACGGACGCTTTTGTTGAAAGACACATAGGACCAAACGAAGAAGAAATTAAAAAAATGTTGGCTACCATAGGCGTAACTTCAATAAAAAAATTACTTGAAGAAACAATTCCAGAAACTATCCGCCTCAAAAAATCTTTAGCGTTACCAGAAGGAATTAGTGAGCATAAATTTTCTCAAATTATAAATCGTTTAGGAAGAGAAAACAAGGCCTATGATACCTACATCGGCTTAGGATATCATCCTGCAATTATCCCAGCCGTTATTCAGCGTAATATTTTAGAAAATCCCGGGTGGTATACAACTTACACCCCATATCAAGCTGAAATTGCTCAAGGAAGACTAGAAGCCCTCTTTAATTTCCAAACCATGATTTGTGATCTAACTGGAATGGAACTCGCAAATGCCTCACTATTAGATGAAAGTACTGCGGCTGCAGAAGCTATGACAATGTTATTTGGTGCACGTACTCAGGATCAAAAAAAAAATAATTCTTTACAATTTTTTGTGGATGAAAATGTATTACCACAAACATTATCATTACTTAGAACTCGCGCTACTCCTCTTGGTATTAAATTAATTGTTGGACTAACTGAAAATCAACTTTTTACTGAAGCTTTTTTTGGGGCTATTTTTCAATATCCCGGAAAACATGGCTCTATTCCAAATTTAAAAAAATGGATTGAAATAGTCAAACCTCATCAAATTTCAACAGTGGTGTCAGCAGACATAATGAGTTTAGTTTTACTCGAAGCTCCCGGAGAATTTGGTGCAGACGTTGTAGTAGGTACTTCCCAGCGCTTTGGAATTCCTCTCGGTTATGGAGGGCCACATGCTGCATTTTTCGCGACAAAAGAACATTTTAAAAGAAATATTCCAGGTCGAATTATTGGACAAACTCGTGATTTAGATGAAAATCCTGCTCTAAGAATGGCGCTGCAAACAAGAGAACAACATATTAAAAGAGATCGTGCTACCTCAAATATATGTACCGCACAAGTTCTCTTAGCGGTCATGGCTGGAATGTATGCAGTCTATCATGGCCCAAAAGGACTTAAATACATTGCTAGCAGAATTCATAAGAAAACAACACAATTAAATAACGCATTAATTGCTTTAGGAATTAGCCAAATAAATAAATATTTTTTTGATACCCTTCAGATAAAACTAGATTCTAACATAATCAAAAAAATAGCAGAAGAAAAAGAAATTAATTTTTACTACCCAGATGAGGAAACTGTCTGCATATCAATAAACGAGACTACAACAACAGAAAATATTAATGCAATAATTGAACTATTTGCTCAATTTTTAGAAAAAAAAATTCCCTCAAATATTAAAGAATTAAATGTTAAATTTTTGTCTAATCTATTTACTAGAAAGACAAAGTTCTTAACACATCCTGTATTTAATTCACATCATTCTGAAACTGCCTTGATGCGATATATTAAATCATTAGAACGAAAAGATCTTGCATTAAATCATTCCATGATTTCATTGGGCTCTTGTACGATGAAGTTAAATGCAGCTTCAGAGATGCTTCCGTTAAGTGATACAAATTGGGGGGGAATTCATCCTTTTGTCCCAATTAATCAAGCAGAGGGGTATCAAAAAATGCTTTCACAACTTACCCAACAGCTTAATATTATAACTGGATTCGAAGCCACTTCATTACAACCTAATTCTGGAGCACAAGGAGAATACTCTGGTCTTATGGTTATTAGAGCTTACCATGAATCTAGAAAAGATTTTCATAGAAATATTTGTTTAATTCCTGCTTCTGCTCACGGCACGAATCCAGCTTCAGCTGTTATGGCTGGAATGAAAGTTATTGTTACAGATACAGATACAAATGGAAACATTGACTGGGATGATTTACATCAGAAAGCACTTTTTTATAAAGACAATCTTTCTGCATTAATGATTACATACCCTAGCACACACGGAGTATTTGAAGTAAAAATTAAAGATATTACTGCGCATATCCACGCTTGTGGCGGACAAGTATATATGGATGGTGCAAATATGAACGCACAAGTAGGCCTTACCAGTCCGGCAATGATTGGTGCAGATGTATGTCACTTAAATTTACATAAAACCTTTGCTATTCCTCATGGAGGTGGTGGACCCGGTGTGGGTCCAATCTGCGTGGCTAAGCATTTAGCGTCTTTTTTGCCTGGTAATCCAGTAATTCCCACCGGTGGAGAGCAAGCAATTACTGCTATTTCTGGAGCACCATTTGGTTCTGCTTTAGCATGTTTAATTTCTTATGGCTACATAAAAATGTTAGGGAATAAAGGATTGAAAATATCTACTGAGATTGCAATTTTAAATGCAAATTATATACAAAAGCGTCTCGAGGGTGCTTACGATGTTTTATATACTGGCATCAACGGCCGTGCTGCTCATGAGCTTATAATTGATTGTCGTCCCTTTAAAGAAAAAGGTATAGAGGTAGTTGATATTGCTAAGAGATTAATTGATTATGGCTTTCATTCCCCTACTGTTTCTTTTCCAGTTCCAGGGACTATGATGATAGAGCCAACTGAAAGTGAAAATATGGGTGAAATGGATCGCTTCTGTAATGCTATGATATCTATAAGAATGGAAATTGATGCTGGGGAAAAAGAGCGTACTTTATTGAAAAACGCTCCGCATACAATGGCAATGATTTCTGCAAATGAATGGGATTATCCATACACTAGACAAAAAGCAGCATTTCCTCTTGAATTTGTAAAGGAAAATAAATTTTGGCCAACAGTAAGAAGAGTTGACGAAGCCTATGGGGATCGTAATTTAGTTTGCAGCTGTATTCCTATTGAATCATATTCAAATAATTAATAATAAATACTTTATACTCTTCGATATTTTAAAAATGAATATAATTAGTACTAATGAACATCGTAGGGTTTTTATCATTTTTAGCTTAAAAAAAAATCAAAAGAATATCTTTAACTTATAATGTTAAATATTAAAATTACAGGTACAGGAAGTGTCATTCCACAAAAGGTTAAACCTAACGATGGATTTTCAAAACACTCATTTTTTGATTCATCTGGATTGCCAATTGATAATTCGAATATAGAAATCATTGAAAAATTCAACGCAATTACTGGTATTAATCAAAGACGATATATCAAAGACCATCAAACAGTTGTTGATATTGCCATCGAAGCTGCAGAAATAGCCATCGCTGATTCAAATATTGATTCAGAAACAATTGATTATATTATTTTCGCTCACAATGTAGGTGATATAGCCTTAAACTCGAATCAAGTAGACACACTACCCAGCTTAGCTTCTAAACTAAAGGCTGGATTAAAAATAAAAAATCCTGAATGCGTTGCATATGACATTCTATTTGGATGTCCCGGTTGGTTAGAAGGAGTAATCCAAGCTAAAGCATTTATCAAAGCTGGAATGGCAAAAAAATGCATGGTTATTGGTGCTGACACACTTTCACGTGTCCTTGACCATAGCGACAGAGATTCTATGATATACGCGGATGGCGCCGGAGTTACTATGATTGAAGAAACTAATGATCAAGGAGGAATTCTCTCACACAAAACTGTAACATATACTTCAGAGGGAGAGGCAGAATTCATTTTTTATGGCCCCTCAAACAATTTAGGAAAGGGTAAAAAATACATTAAAATGTATGGTAGGAAAGTGTATGAATTTGCTTTAAATAAAGTTCCACTAGCAATTCAGTCATGCCTGGAAGCATCAGGAGAATCGATTGATAGTGTGTCAAAAATATTCATTCACCAAGCTAATTTAAAAATGGATGAAGCAATTATTAAACGCCTTTACCGTCTATACAAAAAACCAACCCCAGAAGGTATTCTTCCTATGAATATTCAAGAATTTGGCAATAGTTCAGTGGCTACAATCCCGACGTTATTTGATTTAGTTTCTAAAAAAAATTATGCTGGTCACTCCATAAAAAAAGGTGATTTAATTATTTTTGCTTCTGTTGGTGCAGGAATGAATATTAATGCAATTACCTACAGAGTTTAACCTTTATTAAACTGATTAAAAATTCAAGCTTACATCAAAGTTTGTTTTTAGTTAAAAACATTACCTTTGAAAAGGCATGAAGATCCTTACACATATTGGAAAATACTTTATTATGCTGCGCAATACTTTCGGTAAATTTACCAAGTGGAGGATACTAAAGCAGCTGATTTTAAAGGATATTGATACCTTGATAATAGGTTCTATTGGAATCGTTTCCTTTATTTCATTTTTTGTTGGAGGTGTTGTTGCTATTCAAACTGCCCTTAACCTTGAAAATCCTTTACTTCCAAAAAACCTGATTGGCTTTGCAACAAGACAATCGGTAATTCTTGAATTTGCACCAACTTTTATTTCTGTTATAATGGCCGGAAAAGTAGGGTCTTATATTACTTCAAGCCTCGGAACCATGAGAGTTACTGAACAAATAGATGCTTTAGAAGTTATGGGCATCAACACTTATAATTATTTAATTTTTCCTAAGATAATATCACTTTCACTTTACCCACTTATTATCTGTGTTTCTATGTTTCTTGGGATTTTTGGAGGATATATTGCTTGTGTTTATGGAGGGTTCTCTTCTAGCGCTGACTTTATAGAAGGCATTCAAATGGACTTCATACCTTTTCATGTTGGCTATGCATTTATTAAAACATTATTTTTCTCTTTCATATTAGCCACCATACCTTCTTACCATGGATACTTTATGACTGGAGGGGCGTTAGAAGTTGGGAAAGCAAGTACAGTTTCTTTTGTTTGGACTAGTGTTATCATTATTTTGGTAAACTATTTAATAACACAATTATTACTCACTTAAATGATTTACGTTGAGAACATTACGAAATCATTTGATGAAACAGAAGTGTTAAGAGGTATTTCTGCCATATTTAAAAAAGGAAAAACTAATCTCATTATTGGACAAAGTGGATCTGGAAAGACTGTCTTTTTAAAATCATTGTTGGGACTTTTTGATACAGATACTGGAAGTATTAAGTTTGAAAAAAAAGTTCTTAATGATATGACCAATAAAGAACGTGCAATTCTAAGGCAAGAAATGGGAATGGTTTTTCAAGGTAGCGCATTGTTTGACTCAATGTCAGTTGAAGAAAATATAATGTTTCCGATGCAAATGTTCACTAAAGAAATAGACTCAGTAATCAGAGATAAAGCAAATATTGCTATCAAAAGGGTAAACCTCATTAATGCAAATCATAAACTAACAGATGAAATTTCTGGAGGAATGAAAAAAAGAGTTGCTATTGCTCGAGCCATTATTATGAATCCAAAATATCTTTTTTGTGATGAACCAAACTCTGGACTAGACCCTAAAACGTCAATCTTAATTGACAATTTAATTCAAGAAATTACAAATGAATATAATATCACCACTGTAATTAATACACACGATATGAATTCAGTAATGGAAATTGGTGAAAACATTATTTTTATCCAAAATGGTCAAAAAGAATGGGAAGGTAGTAATCAAGAAATCTTCAAAACGGACAATAAAGCAGTAACTGATTTTGTGTATTCTTCCAACTTATTTAAAAAAGTACGCAAGCTATATCTCTAAAAACTCAATTAAAGACTGATTACTTCCGCGTGTGGACTAAATACATAAATTTTTCCTGTGAGAACTTCTTTACATTCAAAACGTGTTCTTCTCTTTTTGATTTTTATGAATTTTTTACCATTATAAATTTTAAACATTGCTCCATTTTCAATTTGATGAATAAACGTTTGGAATTTATTTTCATCGAAGGTTTTCAAGGCCATTACTAAATCGAAGTCTCTATCAGTACTTGCTTTTGGATTTTTCATGTGGCGAGCAAGAATACTACAAATAGGATCAGGAAATACATTGGGGCACAAAAAAGGAAAAAGTGTTTCTTGAAAAGCTTTTTTCCACTCTTTACCATGAGGTTTAACTCTATTACCAAATTGTTTGACCACTTTATAATGCGCTAACTCGTGAAGTAAGGTAATTAAAAAGCGATAAGGATTTAGTGAGTTATTAACCGTAATTAATGACATGCCATTTTTTTTTAAACTGAAATCACCATGCTTAGTTAAACGCTTCCGGGTTACTTTAATCTTTATAGGATTTTTTTGTAGATATTCCTTTAGCTGAACTTTAGATGCTTCTGGAACATATTGTAATAACTTTTCCATGTCATCATTTTTTATGGAGTTGAGGAAGAAATAGGTAAAACTTTACCATTATAAAATTGCTGTCCAGTTAATGCAAATTGTGCAATGTAAGGAGCTATTTCTCCTGGACTTAAAGAAGCCTTAAATCCGGGAAAAGCTTTTGCAAGCATTTCTGTTTGAACTGCACCTAAAGCAAGCCCATTAAAAAAAGGTCCCGTTTCTTTATATTCTTCTGCTAGTAACTCTGTAAGAATATTTACAGCACCTTTACTGCTGCTGTAAGCCGACAAGCCTGAAAACTTTGCACTTCCACCAATACCGCCCATACTACTAATATTAACTACATGTCCCTTGGAAGAAATCAGAGGTAATAGTAATCGTGTAATAGAGGCAAGTCCAAAAACATTAACGCGGTATATAGCTTCAAAATCATTTTTTGTAGTCGTCGAAAAAGATTGATTAATAAGTGAACCAGCATTATTAATTAAGGCATCAATACTTATTTGGTCTGAGTTTAGTTGCTCTGAGAATTTAATAAGTGATTCTTCATCTGAAAGGTCAACACTTATTGGATGTAATTTTTCAGAAGCTCGCAAAGCTCTAATATCTCTTGAAAGCGCATATACAATGTGACCTTGGGCCACTAGAAAACGTACAAGTTCAAAACCAATTCCTTTACTAGCTCCTGTAACAACGATTGTTTTTTTCATTTACTAAAAATATAGATAAAATTAACCAGTTTTATGAATAGAACTTTAAAGTAACATAGTTAATGGGTTTTCTACATAACCTCTTAAAGTTAGCAAAAACTGTGCTCCAGTTGCACCATCTACAACACGATGATCACATGCCAAAGTTAACTTCATAGTGTTTCCAATAACAATTTTATCTTCTTTAACTACTGGCTTTTTATCTATAGCTCCTACAGATAAAATTGCTCCATTTGGTTGGTTAATTATAGAAGTAAATTCCTGAATACCAAACATTCCTAGATTAGAAATCGTAAAAGTACTACCATCCATTTCACTAGGAGTAAGTTTTTTGTCACGAGCTCTTATAGCATAGTCTTTAACAGATGCGCCAATTTGGGATAGACTTTGCTCATCTGTAAACTTGACAACGGGAACTACCAAACCATCTTCTACAGCAACAGCAACACCAATATGAACATGATGGTGCTGAGTTATTTGTGAATCTTCCCATTTTGCATTTACTTGTGGGTGAAGTTTTAATGCTAAAGCAGAAGCCTTCAATACAATATCATTAAATGATATTTTAGTATCTGGTAAACTATTGTATTGTGATCTAAATGATATGGCGTTATCCATATCAAATTCAACACCAAGATAATAATGAGGGGCTGTAAATTTTGAATTAGATAAATGCTTTGCAATTGTTTTTCTCATTTGAGAATTTGCAATAACAGTTACAGACTCAGTTCCAGTTGAAGTGAAAGACTGAACTATTCCAAGCTGTTTAGGCTGATAGTTGTCAATATCTCTTTTTATAATTCTTCCATTTTCACCAGATCCTTTGATTTGATTCAAATTTAGGCCCTTTTCATTTGCCATTTTTTTGGCCAAAGGGGAAGCTGCTATACGCTCCGAAACAGAGGATACTGGAGGGACAATGGTTGCTTTAATATTTTCAGTCTCTTCTACTGATACTATTTCTGTTTCTATAACTGATTCATTTATTGGAGCTGGTGTAGCAACTTCTTTACTTTCATGTGCCGCTAAAACAAGATCAACATCAGTACCTTTTTTTCCAATAACAGCTAACACACTATCTACAGCTGCTGTTTCACCTTCATTCAAACCAACATATAATAGTGTTCCTTGATAGAAGGATTCAAATTCCATGGTTGCTTTATCTGTTTCAATTTCAGCAAGAATATCACCTTCGTTTACCGTGTCACCAACTTTTTTAAGCCAAGAAGCTACGGTTCCTTCTTCCATAGTATCGCTCAACCTTGGCATTGTGATTAATTCAGCGCCTTCTGGCATAAGAGCTACTTCTGTTGATATTGAGACTCCGGAAGCTAATTCATTAACAGGAGCTTCTTGGCTTTGTTCTTCTCCTTCTTTTAAAAAGGCTGAAATATCTTCTCCTTTATCTCCAATAATAGCCAGAAGAGTATCAACTGGTGCGGTCCCACCTTCTTGAATTCCAATATAAAGAAGTACTCCTTCATTAAAAGATTCAAATTCCATAGTAGCTTTATCTGTTTCAATTTCAGCTAGAATATCACCCTCATTAACTTTTTCACCCACTTTTTTAAACCATTTTGCAACAGTCCCCTCTTCCATGGTATCACTTAATCTTGGCATATTAATTATTTCTGCCATACTCTATAATTTATGTTTTATAAAAGGATAATCTTCTTGCTCGTATACTGCATCATACATTAAGCTTGGATCAGGGTAAGGAGAAGATTCTGCAAATTTTTCACATTCTAAAACACGAGCTTTAATATCTTTGTCTACTTTATCTAATTCCTCTAGAGTAGCATACTTTTTTGATAAAATCATCTCTTTAACTTGGGTAATAGGATCAATTTTACGGTACTCCTCCACTTCTGATTTTGTTCTATAATGTTGTGCATCTGACATAGAGTGTCCTCTGTATCTATAAGTTTTCATTTCTATGAAGGATGGACCACCGCCAGAACGAGCTAAACTTATTGCCTTGCTCATTGTTTTTGCAACTTGCACTGGATCCATTCCATCACATGGCTCACATGGCATATCATAACCCAAACCAAGCTTCCATATTTCCTCATGGTTAGAAGTTCTGGCTACTGAGGTTCCCATTGCATATCCATTATTTTCAACAACAAAAACTACAGGAAGCTGCCATAACATTGCTAGATTTAATGTTTCATGGAGTGATCCTTGTCTTGATGCACCATCTCCCAAATAACAAAGTGTTACATTATCACGCTCAAAGTACTTGTCCCCAAAAGCCATACCTGCTCCCAAGGGAATTTGTCCACCTACAATTCCATGACCTCCATGAAATTTGAATTCTTTAGAAAAAATATGCATGGAACCTCCTAAACCTTGAGAAGTTCCTGTTGACTTTCCGTATAATTCTGCCATTACTTTTTTAGGATCCACGCCTAATCCAATTGGTTGTACATGATTTCTATAAGCAGTAATCATTCTGTCTTTTCCTATTTCCATTGCATGAAGAGATCCTGCAAGAACAGCTTCTTGACCATTATAGAGATGTAAAAAACCCCTTACTTTTTGTTGAATATAAACGGCGGCTAATTTATCTTCAAACTTTCTCCAGAATAACATATTCTCGTACCAATCTAAATAAGTTTGTTTTGTAATTTTCTTCATAAAATCATGATAAACTTTTCCAATAATAAAGATCAAAATTACTCATTTCTGTTCTATGATTAAAATTATAGTGCCTAATAATTTTTTGAAATTCGAATGATTACTCTTCTGGAATATCAGTTTTAGAAATTGAACTTGAATTTCCTATATCTAATGCTAACGAAAAACGAATTGTGTTTTCTAAAGGGTTACGAACATTTGAAATTGAAAAAAGATATGAAATATCAATATCTACACTTTTTAAATCAAAACCAGCACCCATTGTTAAGTAGCGTCGAGAGCCTTTATCTTGATTTTCCCCAAAAAAACCAGAGCGAATTGAAAATGAATCTTGAAAACGGTATTCCAAACCTAGCGCAAAAGTGATTTCTTTTAGTTCTTCAGAAACTCCACCTGGAGCATCGTTAAATGAAGTGTAAATACCCGTTAAAAAATCTACATCAGGCTGGCTATATCTTAAAAATGAATTGTTTTGATCATAAACAGCAACAGGTGTTGGTACCAAAAGTTTATTGAATTCAGAATAAATACCTAAAGTGTTATTAGAATCAAAGAGTAAGTCTAAACCGAATCCTGTTTTAAAATTAGTAGGAATAAAGTTTTTTTGATCACCAATGTCGTACACTAATCTTGGACCAATATTAGAAATATTAAAACCTGATCTAAAAATAGCATTATTAGTACCCAATTCAAACACATTACTTTGATAAAATCCTGAAATATCAACTCCTAAAGAGTTTGCCGAAGAGGTGTCTGCATCAGTTACAATTTTTAAATCTGAACGAATATATCGCCCTGCTACTGCCATTGAAAAAGTTTTACTGAGTTTTAGTGCGTATGATAAATCTAATGTTAATTCTGTGGGACGTTCTAAACCCTGATCTATAATTGAGCCGCCAATAAATTCATTAAATTGAATATCACCTAAACTAAAATATTTAAGACTAGTAGCCCAAGAACTTCTTTCATTTAAACGAGTGAAATAAGTAATGTTTCCTAGAAAAATATCATCTACTAGTTTGCTTAAATAAGGAGTATAACTAAAACCAAGTACTTTTTCAGAAGAAATAAAGGCGTATTTAGCTGGATTCCATTGTTGCGAGTATGGATCTGCTGGAGTTGCTACTCCCAAATCACCCATTCCAGCAGCCCTTGCATCTGGTGCAATTAACAAGAAAGGCACACCTGTTGTAATGACACGATTTAAATCTTGGCCTGAGCAAATAAATTGACTTACGAAAAAGATCGTGAAAATTTGGGTAATATTTTTTTTTAAATTTAACACATAATTTAAACGCTGGAACCTTAAAAATGTTATCCTAAATATCAAAAAAATAAATTCCTTCATTAATATATAATAAACAGCACTTTAATGCGTTTAATTAATAGATTTAGAAGGTATTTAAATTTTATTAAAGCATTCAAAAATCTCCAATTGATTATTTGTATATTGCAATAGGTTATAGTAACAATAATGAATCACATGAAATTGAGTAATTTAAAACAATTCTTAGCGGCTTTTTTCACAGCACTTTTGATCGTTAGCTGTGGAGGGAATAATGCTTCTCGTGGAACGGGATGGGACATTAATTCAAAAAAAGGAGGATTTCAATATAATACTGAGTTCGATGAACAAGAAACTGGACCAGGTCTTGTTTTTATTGAAGGAGGAACTTTTACTAAAGGACAAGTTCAAGATGATGTAATGCATGATTGGAATAATTCTCCCAACAAGCAACATGTCATGTCTTTCTATATTGATGAAACAGAAGTAACCAATGTAATGTATTTGGAATACTTAGATTGGTTAGAGATTGTGTTTCCAACTCAAGAGGAACAATATAGACAAATCTATGAAGGAGCTTTACCCGATACTTTAGTATGGAGAGAAAGATTAGGTTATGTTGAAGAATTAACAACTAATTATTTACGTCACCCTGCGTATGCTGAATATCCAGTTGTAGGTGTAAACTGGTTACAAGCTGTTCAATATGCTGAATGGAGAACAGATCGGGTAAATGAACGTATTTTAGAGCGTGAAGCATACGTCCAAAAGGATGTTCGCTATAATGATATTAACGCTAACAGTACCTTTACAACTGCTGCTTACCTTAAGCGTCCAGAAACTGTATACGGTGGCAAAATGGATAGTTTAGCTGGTAAAAGTGCTAATTCAAAACTAAGTGATACTATAAAAGTTTATGCAGGTGTTGAAAAAGGAATAATGTTACCTTCTTATAGACTTCCTACGGAAACAGAATGGGAATATGCGGCATTAGCACTTGTGGGTGACAGAGAATACAATACTTATAGGGGTAAGAAAAAATATCCTTGGTCTGGTGAATACACTCGTTCCGAAGACAGAAGAACAGAAGGAGATCAGTTAGCGAATTTTAAACTTGGTAAAGGTGATTATGGTGGAATTTCAGGATGGTCTGATGATGGGGCTGATATCACAATTCAAGTAAAACAATACCCTCCAAATGATTTTGGTATTTATGACATGGCAGGGAATGTTTCTGAATGGGTATCTGATGTTTATCGTCCAATAGTAGATGATGAGGCTAGTGATTTTAACTATTATCGTGGGAATGTTTATTTAAAAAATGTAATTGGTGATGATGGAAAAGCTTCTACGATTTCACCAGATGAATTAGTATTTGAAACTCTTCCAAATGGAAAAGTACTTTTGAAAAAACTTCCGGGTCAGTTGGATCAAATGCCAATTGATGAAGAAGAAACATTTTTACGTCAAAATTTTACAGAAAGTGATAATAGAAATTATAGAGATGGTGATGTAGAATCGTCTAGAAGCTTTTCAAATGGAAAATCAGAAGACGATGGTTCCAAACCTGAAACTAATTTAATGTATAACGCTCCTGTTAATGCAAAAGTTTCCATTGATGAAGATGGAAATATTTCAAGAACAATTGATAGTAAGTCAAATAGAACTACACTAATTACTGACGAAGTGAGAGTTTTCAAGGGGGGATCATGGAAAGACAGAGCATATTGGCTTGATCCTGCTCAAAGAAGATACCTACCTCAATACATAGCTACTGATCACATTGGATTTAGATGTGCAATGTCTCGTGTTGGCTCTAAGAGCTCTCAAAAAAAGAGTGCCAAACACAAAAGGAAGGGATAACGATTAAAAAAATAGCATCTTATTTCATAAGATGCTTTTTTGTTTTATGCAGCTACCGAGAATCTACCAAAACTACTTAAGTTCATCTGGGATATCTACTGATACTCGATCGCTAAAAAAAGGAAATCTTTTTTTTGCACTTCATGGTGAAAAATTTAATGGAAATCAATTTGCTGAAAAAGCAATTTTACTCGGAGCTATTAAAGTAATTGTAGATGACCAAAAGCTTGCCTCATTAAGTCCTTTAGTAATTGTTGTTAAAGATACTCTCAAAATACTTCAGGAACTAGCCACTTTCCATAGAACAAAACTTAAAACACCCATTATAGCAATAACAGGAAGTAATGGAAAAACAACAACAAAGGAACTTGTACGAGAAGTATTATCTCAAAAATATTGTGTTTTGGCAACAGAGGGTAATTTAAATAACCACATTGGAGTTCCTTTGACTTTATTGAAATTAAAAGAACACCACGAACTTGCCATTATAGAGATGGGAGCAAATCATATAAAAGAGATTGAATTGCTTTGTAATATTACTCAGCCTAATTGGGGTTATATTACAAACTTTGGGAAAGCACACCTTGAGGGGTTTGGCAGCATTCAAGAGGTTGTAAAAGGAAAATCAGAGCTCTATGAGTATTTAATTGATCGAAAACAAAAGATTCTTGTTAATGGGGATGATCACAAGCAGATCATCCAAACAAACAACTACCCTATTATCAGCTTTGGAATAGGAGATAAAAATAATTTTCAAATTCTTCCCCAAGAAAATAAGAATAAAACCCTACAGTTAAATTTTAAAGAAACTACTTTTATAAGTCCACTCTACGGAACTTATAACTTAAACAATATTGCGGCTGCCATTTCATTTGGTTATTTATTTGAGGTATCACTTGAAAAAATCAAAAAAGCAATTAATACCTATCAATCTACAAACTTTCGTTCACAACAAATTAAAATAAAAGATTCACTTGTTATATTGGATGCATACAATGCAAATCCTTCTAGCATGGAACAAGCATTAAAAGCATTTCAAGCGGTTGCAACCTCAAGTAGTTGTGTTATTTTAGGGGATATGTTAGAATTGGGTAACACATCTAAAAAGGAACACGAAGCAATTATCCTTCAATGTCTTGATAATAAAATACAAAACATACATTTAATTGGTCCACATTTTTTAGATACGACTAGTTTAGATTCAACAATCACAAAACATAATGACCTCAAAACTTTTTTGAAATTTATTGAATCAAGTCCGTTGAAATTTGACAAAATTCTAATTAAAGGATCCAGATCAATTAAGCTTGAGGGCATCATACCATACCTAGAAAATAGCTTATAGCAAACATTTATGAGAAAATTAATTTTATTTGGAATAATTCTAATCTTATATAGCTGCCAGAATGACGATGAGAAATGCGGCCAAATTATTCAAAAAGCTATTAACAACTCCATTTATTATTTTATTATTCAAACTGATAATGATTCTAATAATAATTATTATGATGAAAACTCACCGGGAATTCCAGATGATGGTATTCGACAGGGATCAGTTTCAGAAGAAATTTATAATTCATTTGAAATAGGTGATGAATATTGTTCTGAAATATAAATGCTAATCTGATGTTGCACCATCAATTATTTCTGCAACCACTTCAGGGTTCAATAATGTAGAAGTGTCTCCAAGGTTAGAGATATCTTTACTAGCAACTTTCCTTAAAATTCTTCGCATTATTTTACCTGACCTAGTTTTGGGTAATCCATTTACAATTTGAACTTCATCTGGTTTTGCAATAGGTCCAATAATTTTTCTAACAGTACCTTTAATTTCTTCAATTAAAACTTCATCTGAAATACCTTTTCTATCACAAATTGCATAGGCATATATTCCTTGGCCTTTGATAGCATGGGGATACCCGACTACAGCAGATTCTATGACCCTAGGATGCTCATTAATTGCATTTTCTACTTCTGCAGTACCCATTCTGTGTCCAGAAACATTAATAACATCATCTACACGGCCAAGAATTCTCAAGTAACCATCATGATCACGTTTGGCACCATCTCCTGTAAAGTACATTCCAGGGTAGGTTGAAAAATAGGTTTCTTTGCATCGTTTATGATCTCCATAAGTAGTTCTTAAAATTGAAGGCCAAGGAAATTTAATACACAAATTACCTTCTACATTATTACCTTTCAATTCATTCCCTTCTGCATCAACAATAATAGGTTGAATTCCTGGTAATGGTAACGAAGCATGTGCAGGCTTATTCGGAGTGATTCCAGCAAGTGGTGAAATCATAATACCCCCAGTTTCTGTTTGCCACCATGTGTCTACTAGAGGACAGTTCCCTTTTCCAATATGATCATGGTACCAATGCCATGCTTCTTCGTTAATAGGTTCGCCTACTGAACCTATTACTTTTAAAGATTCTAAAGAATAAGGAGCTATTGGTTCTAATCCTTTAGCTTGAAGAGCTCTAATGGCAGTTGGAGCAGTATAAAATTGATTAACTTTATATTTGTCTATTATTTCCCAAAACCTTCCTGCATGAGGATAAGTTGGTACCCCCTCAAACATTAAAGTGGTTGCACCTGCCAATAAAGGCCCATAAACTATATAGGAATGACCTGTAATCCATCCAATGTCTGCTGTACACCAATAAACATCATCTTGTTCATATTGAAAAACATTTAAAAAGGAATATTGGGTATATACCATGTAACCTCCAGTGGTATGAACCACGCCCTTAGGTTTTCCTGTAGATCCAGAAGTATAAAGTATAAAAAGTAAATCTTCAGTATCTAATGTCACTGCTTTGTGATAAATAGAATGTCCTTTTATAGCATCATGCCACCAAACATCACGTTTTGATTTCATAGTGACCTCACTATTAGTTCTTTTACAAACAATCACCTTTTCAACTGTTGAGGTTTTTTCTAGTGCCTGATCAACTACCTCTTTAACAGGAATATTTTTAGATCCTCTAAAATTACCATCAGAAGTAAGAACCATTTTTGCTTCACAGTCATTAATTCTATCAGCAAGTGCCGAAGATGAAAATCCAGCAAAAACGACTGAATGAACAGCGCCAATTCGAGCACAAGCCAACATAGCAACAGCAGCCTCTGGAATCATTGGCATATATATGATGACACGATCTCCCTTTTCAACACCTTGAGCTTCAAGAGCATTTGAAAACTGACAGGTCATTTCAAAAAGCTCGCGATAGCTAATTATTCTATGAGCTTCTTTTGGATCATTAGGTTCCCATATAATCGCCGCTTTTTCGCCATGAGTAAAAAGATGCCGCTCAAATATATTTTCTGTTAAGTTTAGTTTTGCATTTTCAAACCATTTAATATCTGGTCCTTTAAAATCCCATGATAAAACATTATCCCAAGGTTTTTGCCAATGAAATGATTGAGCAATTCGCTCCCAAAACTTTTCAGGCTGATTCACACTTCGCTGATATTCATTAATATATCCTGACAAGGTTTGTATTTTTTGACTCATAACTAAACTGAAATTTTTACTATTCTAATGTGAATTATTTTTAGGACTTACTGAGCCTCTTGGTGTTCTAATACTTTCTGTTAATTCTTGTACTTCTTTTGGAGGAGCAGTGGTGAAGCGAGAAACTATTAGTGCAATTATAAAATTCAAAATCATGCCAAGGGTACCTATACCTTCTGGAGAAATACCCCACCAAAAATTTTCAGGCAGACCCGGACCACCTAGTTGTGGTTTGAAATAAATAATATATGATGCTGTAAAAACTATCCCTACTATCATCCCCGTAATGGCACCTTCCTTATTCATCCGTTTATCAAAAATACCTAATATAATAGCTGGGAAAAAAGAGGACGCTGCAAGCCCAAAAGCAAGGGCAACTACTTGTGCAACAAAACCAGGAGGATTTAAACCTGCTAAACCAGCAGCAACTACAGCTACCGCTATTGCAACTCGAGCAGCATAAAGTTCATTTTTTTCACTAATATCCGGCCGTAGATAATTTTTTAATAAGTCATGGGAAATAGAAGTCGAAATGACTAATAATAATCCTGCCGCAGTAGAAAGTGCTGCTGCCAAACCACCAGCTACAACAAGTCCAATAACCCAAGGTGGAAGATTTGCAATTTCCGGATTTGCTAAAACAATAATATCTTGATCTACTGTAAGTTCATTAATTTGAGTATCAGCAACATATTGAATTATACCATCCTTATTTTTATCGTCAAAAGTTAATAAGCCGGTTTTTTCCCAATTCGTAAACCACTGTGGAACCTCTGAATACGATTTTTCAGAAAGAGTATTTATAATATTTGTTCTAGCAAAAACAGCTACTGCAGGTGCTGTTGTATATAAAATAGCAATAAATAATAGGGCCCAACCTGCAGAAATACGTGCATCTTTAACTCTAGGAACTGTAAAAAAGCGAACAATAACATGAGGTAAACCAGCCGTTCCAAACATTAAAGCCCCTGTTATAAAAAACATATTGACAAGATTTCCTTTGTCAATACTCGTATAGGCATCAAATCCTAAATCTTGTGAGAGTAAATTTAATTTTTCAAGAAGGTACACCCCATCTGTTCCTTTGGATCCAAAACCAACTTGTGGAATTGGATTGCCGGTCATTTGAAGTGATATGTAAATAGCAGGAACTGTAAAAGCAAAAATCAAAACACAAAACTGGGCTACTTGGGTGTAAGTAATACCTTTCATGCCACCTAATACAGCATAAAAAAAAACAATTCCGATACCAATTAATACTCCTGTATCAAAAGGAACATTCAAGAAACGAGCAAAAGCAACTCCTACTCCTTTCATTTGTCCCACAACATATGTAAAAGAGATAAAAAGAGCACAGATAAGTGCAACTAAGCGTGCATTTTTAGAATAATAACGTTCGCCAATAAAATCAGGTACTGTAAATTTACCAAATTTTCTAAGATATGGTGCAAGTAATAAGGCCAGAAGAACATATCCACCTGTCCAACCCATAAGATATTGCCCTCCAGAGAAACCCATGAAAGCTATTAGTCCTGCCATTGACAAAAAAGAAGCTGCAGACATCCAATCTGCGGCAGTTGCCATTCCATTTACTATAGGATGAACTCCGCCCCCAGCCACATAAAATTCTTTTGTTGATCCAGCTCGGGCAACAATTGCAATAATCATATAAATAAAAAAGGTAACGCCTACCAAAAGGTAAGTCCATATTTGTGCACTCATAAAATTTTATTCAAAAAAGATTAGACTTCATCAACATCATATTTTTTATCTAGCTTATTCATTAAATAGACATAAATAAAAATTAATATGACAAATACATAGATGGCGCCTTGATGCGCAAACCAAAAACCAAGAGGAAAGCCACCAAGTTTAAAATGATTTAAGTATTCTGCAAAAACGATTCCAAAAAGAAATGATACGGTAAACCAAATGATAAGAAGTAATGCTAAATATTTAAGATTGGTTTTCCAATAAGTAGATTTTTTTTTTGCCATCTTCTTTATAAATGTAATTATATATTTTTAAAATTTATATTTTTAATTTGTTTGTAGTAATGATGTCGTGTGAATTTAACCAAAACTTCACATCATAAAATCTAAATTAATTAAAAAAAAAATCATACCTAATCTTTGTAGGGTAAATTTGAACGAAAGCTTCTGTTAATCCAGTCATAAGATTCTTTCTTAAAAACTTCTTTATAAGAAACAACATTCAAGATCCTCTTGATTTTTTTAACAGGAACTAAATAATTTATTAAAAGTTCTGCACCATTGCTACTCTTGAAAGTAATTAAAAAAAGGAAATCTTTAGTCTTATCTTGATCTTTTGTAATTATCGAAATCATATCGTTCGAAATAGAACGAATTAAAATACTAGATTCTAAATGGTAATATTTTGAATCGTTTGATGTCCTAAAAGGTAACTCAGAATTATAATTTAAAA
>JABGXI010000028.1:0-11137 GCA_018675855.1 Flavobacteriaceae bacterium
CGGTTTATAAAAACTTTAGAACACTTCAAGAAAATTGGTATAATGTTGGATTAGTTCCACGAGCAGAAAGTCAAAACCTTTGGGAAACCTATAAACACCATGTTGAAAAATTTTATGATTTTCTCCATTTAAACCGTGAATTACGTGAACTTGATTACAAACATAATTATGAAGAGAAATTAAAGATTATTGAGCAAGCTGAAGTACTTCAAGAAGCTGGAGACGTTTTGAGGGCAAGTCGTGATCTAAATACATTACATCAACTCTGGAAAAACGACCTTGGTCCAGTAGCAAAGGAACATAGAGATGTTCTATGGGCTCGTTTTCAAGAAGCTTCAAAAGTAATTCAAGCAAAAAGACAGGCCTACCAAAAAGACATGGTAGGAGCTATGAAAGAAAATCTATATTCAAAGGAAACTTTACTTAAAGAAATGAAAACCTTGTCTGACCCTGCTCCAAAAAATCACAAGGAATGGCAAAATGCAATTAATCGTTTTAACACTTTAAGAAATCAATTCAAAGGAGTTGGTTATGTGCCAGCAAAAGAAAGTAAAATAACTTGGCAAGAATTTCGAGAAATAGGAAGGGAATTTATGCAATTAAAAAATGTGTTTTACAAAAACCAAAAGAAAGAATACAATCAAAATATTGACGGAAAGAAAAATTTAATTAAGAAATCAAAAGAAATTTTAGAAAGTGAAACTTGGCAATCTAAAATACAAGAAATGAAGGACTTACAAGGACAATGGAAAACTATTGGCTTTGTTCCTCGAAAGCTTGATAATAAATTTTGGGCTGAATTCTCCGATATTCATAAAGTGTATTTTGACCGCCTAAAATCTGGTTATCAAAAACTTTCTCCGGAACAAGAAACATTACACAAAGAAAAACTAAATCATATAGAGAAACTTAAAGCTGCTGAATTCTCGAATGATCCAGATACTCTGAAAAAAGAATATTTAGACTATTGGGATTCTTGGCAAGCATTTAACCGATTAGATTCGTTTAAAGACGAAAAAATGAATTTATCTTTTTCTAATACACTACTAGGAGTTGTAAAGAAAGTAGCAATTGAAAAAATAGCTAAAAAAGAAGTTTTAAACGATTTAAATATCCTGATTTTACAATCAGATCCCAATCGTTTGCAACAAAAAATAGAAAAGGCAAGAACTATAGTAAATTCTTTAAAAGGTGAATTGACACAATTAGAAAATAATCTTGAGTTCTTTAGTAATTCAAGTTCTGAGAATCCATTATTTAAAAATGTAGAGAAACAAATTAAGGGCTGTCAAAATAAAATTGACATAGCTCAAGAAGATTATGTACGCTTAAAGCAAGTTAAAAATAGTCAGGATAAATCAGCAAAAAAAGTATCTTCTCAAGAATTAGAATCTTCTGAAGAGAATTGATTTTTGGCAGCTATCCAGAAAGTCTCCATTTCATTAATAGAAAGCGATTCTATTGAAGTACCTTTTTTTTTTGCTGCTGCTTCAATATAATTAAAGCGTCTAATGAATTTTTGATTGGTTCGTTCCAGAGCTGATTCTGGATTAATTTTTAAAAATCGTGAATAATTTATTACCGAAAAAAGCAAATCACCAAATTCAGCTTCAATAGCTAATTTATCATCTCTGGTAATTGCCTCCTCTAATTCAAAAATTTCTTCTTCTACCTTTCCCCAAACTTGCTCTTTTGTTTTCCAATCAAAACCAACACCTGCTGCTTTCTCTTGCATTCGCTGAGCTTTAATAAGAGCGGGAAGACCCCGTGGAACTCCTTCTAAAACACTTTTTCTTCCTTCCGATAATTTTAATACTTCCCAGTTTCGTTTAACTTCAGCCTCATCTTTTACAGTAACATCTCCATAAATATGAGGATGTCTATAAATTAGCTTCTTAACAATATCATTCGTAACATCTGCAATGTCAAATTTCTTTTGTTCGCTTCCTATCTTTGCATAAAAAACAATATGGAGTAACAAATCACCAAGTTCTTTCTTAATCTCAATAAGGTCATTACTCAAAATAGCGTCTCCCAATTCATAAGTTTCTTCAATGGTTAGATGACGTAGCGTTTCAAAAGTCTGTTTTTGATCCCAAGGACATTTTTCTCGCAGATCGTCCATAACATCTAACAAACGACCAAAAGCTTCTAATTTAGCTGCTTTAGAATTCATTAGGTTTTCGGATTTTTTATAGATTTGGAATTATCTTTATTATTATTTTTCTTAGGTCCTTCCTTTGACTTAGTGGTTGGTTTAGGTGTTAGTTTTTCTAAAGTAATTATTTTTTTTGTCACCAAAATATTATACCACTGGATGATTTTTTTAATATCTGAAGAATAAACACGATCCTCATCATATCCCTCGACAAGATCAGAAAAATAGACTTTTAAATCTGCTGCTGATGCCTTTGGCTTAATACTTGCAACTTTCCCTGATTCTTTCTTAAGAATTTTTTTCAAAACCTCCTCTAAAGGAATTTCTTTCCCAATACAGTAAACTTGAATCTCGCTAAGAATACTTATTTGGTTATTTAAAGAAGAAGTGATATGCTTTCCATCAACAAGAGAGATTGCTACAATCCCGCTTCTGGTTTCTGCTTTCAATTTATAAAGGCCTTGACGTCCAGAAATTGCTAAAATTTTATCTAATTGCATAATTATCTTTTTGTTTTTAAAGGAAATTTCATAGGATACTCTACTTCAATAGCTCCTTTTGAAATAGAGGTGAGTTTACCTTTCAATAATCGTCTTTTAAGAGGAGAGAGATGATCGGTAAACAATATACCTTCAATATGATCGTATTCATGTTGAATTACACGCGCCACAAGCCCAGATAGTATTATCGTTTGAGGCTTAAAATATTCATCTAAATAGTTCATTTTAATACGCTCATGTCTACTTACATCTTCACGAATATCAGGAATACTGAGGCAACCTTCATTAAATTCCCAAATTTCGCCATCTTCCTCAATAATTGTAGGATTAATAAATACCCTTTTAAAAGATTCTAATATTTTTACATCATCAATATCAAGAGTTTCATCATCTGCAAAAGGGGCTGTATCCACTAAAAATAACCTAAGAGACAAACCAATTTGAGGAGCAGCTAAGCCAACTCCATTTGATGCATACATAGTTTCCCACATATTTTCAATTAATTGCATCACATTGGGATAATCATTTGGAAGATCTTTTGCCTTTTTTTTCAAGACAGTTGAGCCGTAAGCTACGATAGGTAAAATCATAGTCTTTGTTTTTTATATGCTAAATAAGACTGTAAAATAAGCGTGGCACTTACCTGGTCAATCATTCCTTTGTCTGACCGTTGTTTCTTTTTCAAACCTCCGTCTATCATTGCTTGAAAAGCAAGCTTGGAAGTATAACGTTCGTCATATCTTTCTATTGATTGTACTGGAAAATGTTTCTGGAGTTTTTCAATAAATAAAATAATTTGAGTTTCAACTTCTGAAGGAGATCCATCTTTTTGAAGAGGCTTTCCGATAATAAATGATTCTACATGTTCTGATGTGCAATATTTTTTCAAAAAAGGTATTACTTCCAGGGTAGGTAAGTTTTTAAGTCCGCTAGCTATAATCTGATGGGGATCAGTACATGCTATGCCCGTTCTTTTAGTGCCAAAATCAATGCCAATTAAAGACCCCATTTTTATTTATTTTTTCAAATATACCTTTTTCACCAAGATCTGCTTCATTTCAGTCATTTGGAATTCTTTACATTTGTGAAAAAAATAAAAATGAAACATATTATCGAAGCAGCTTGGGAAAATCGTTCCCTTCTAGGAGAAATAAAAACACAAGATGCTATTCGCTCTATCATTTCTCAATTAGATGAAGGCACCCTTAGAGTTGCCGAACCTATTATGGGAAGATGGAATGTAAATGAATGGGTGAAAAAGGCAGTTGTACTATATTTCCCAATCCAAAAAATGGAAACAACAAAAGCTGGCCCTATGGAGTTTCATGATAAAATGTTACTAAAAAAGGGGTACAAGGAAAAAGGTATTCGCGTGGTTCCTCATGCGATAGCAAGACACGGAGCTTACTTAGCTCCAGGAGTGATATTAATGCCAAGCTATGTTAATATTGGTGCCTATGTTGATCAGGGTACTATGGTTGACACTTGGGCTACCGTTGGAAGTTGTGCGCAAATAGGAAAGAATGTTCATCTAAGTGGTGGAGTTGGAATTGGAGGAGTGTTAGAACCGCTTCAAGCTGCACCAGTTATTATTGAAGATAATGCATTTCTAGGATCCAGAAGTATCGTTGTGGAAGGAGTTCGTGTTGGAAAAGAAGCTGTCTTAGGAGCTAATGTTGTACTTACTGCATCTACTAAAATTATTGATGTAACTGGTTCGGAACCTAAAGAACAAAAAGGATATGTACCACCCCGTTCTGTTGTTATTCCAGGAAGTTATACTAAAAAATTCACCGCAGGTGATTATCAAGTTCCTTGTGCATTAATTATTGGAACTCGAAAAGAAAGTACTGATAAAAAAACATCACTTAATGATGCTCTAAGGACACATAGTGTAGCTGTATAATTTATTATTTATTTCAAAAAGGTACTTATGATTAAAGAAGCATTACATGCCTTACAGAATAAGCAAATTATTTTATATCCAACAGATACTGTTTGGGGTATTGGTGGAGATGCTACCTCTTTGGAAGTAGTTGAGAAAATATATCAATTAAAACAAAGGACTGATCAAAAATCATTGATTGCTTTAGTCAAAGACATTAAAATGTTAACTAGCTACGTAGATAAAATACCTGAAACTGCCATTCCCTATTTAAAAGAAATACGTCCTACCACATTGATTTATCCTAAGGGAATAAACTTGGCTCCAAACCTTATGGGATCAGATGGATCAATTGGACTTAGAATTCCAAGACATAATTTTTGTCAGGAATTACTTAATGCATTTGGAAAACCAATCATCTCTACTTCTGCAAATATTAGCGGATCAGAGACCCCAAAAAACTTTAATGGCATTGCCTCTAAAATTTTGGAAGGGGTAGACTATATTGTACATTTACAAAAAGAAACAAAACCGAATCCACCTTCAAGAGTTATAAAAATTGAAACCAACGGGGAGGTAAATATCTTACGTGTGTGAAATTAAACCATGACTTTTCAAAAGTAATTAATACTCCCCTTTTTAAAGAAATTCAAAAGACGGTTAACGATACAAAAATGGAAGCTTATGTAATAGGTGGTTTTGTAAGGGATCATCTTTTAAACAGGCCTAATAAAAAAGATATTGATATTGTTGTTTTAGGCTCAGGAATTGACTTAGCTATTGCTGTCCAAAAAAATCTAAAAGGTGCCAAACGAGTACAAATTTTCAAAACTTATGGAACTGCAATGGTTCAGTGGAATGAATTAGATTTAGAATTTGTAGGAGCTAGAAAAGAATCTTATAGCAAAGAAAGTCGAAACCCTAATGTGGAGCCAGGAACATTAGAAGATGACCAAAAAAGACGTGACTTTACAATAAACGCTCTTGCTATAAGTTTAAATACTGAGAATTATGGAGCATTAGTTGATCCTTTTCAAGGTCTCAATGACTTATCGCTTGGTGTGATAAAAACACCCCTTAATCCAGATACAACCTACTCAGATGATCCCCTTAGAATGCTTAGAGCAATTCGATTTGCTGCACAATTAGATTTTACAATTGAACACGATTCTTTTGATGCCATTACTAAAAATTCTACACGAATTAATATAATTTCAAAAGAAAGAGTTGTGACAGAACTTCACAAAATCATGCTTACTGAAACCCCTTCTAAAGGATTTATACTACTAGAGAAGACAGGACTTCTTGAGCGAATTTTACCTGAGCTTTTAGATTTAAAGGGTGTAGAAGAAATTGAAGGACAACGTCACAAAGATAATTTTTATCACACCCTTGAAGTCTTAGATAATTTATCTAAAAATAGTGATGATCTCTGGCTAAGATGGGCTGCTCTTCTTCACGACATTGGAAAAGCACCTACTAAAAAATTTAAAATTCCAGTTGGCTGGACCTTTCATAATCATGAATTTGTAGGAGCAAAAATGACATATAAGATATTCAAACGTCTGAAAATGCCCTTAAATGAAAAAATGAAATTTGTTCAAAAAATGGTGTTTATGAGTTCTCGGCCAATAATTATTGCAGCAGATCATGTAACTGACTCTGCAATTCGTCGACTTGTCTTTGATGCTGGTTCTTATGTAGATGATCTGATCACTCTCTGTGAGGCAGATATTACTACTAAAAACTCCAAGCGTTATAAATTGTATCATAATAATTTTAAAATTGTTCGTGAAAAAATAATAGCTGTAGAGGCGAAAGATCACTTGCGTAATTTTCAACCTCCAGTAAGTGGAGAAATTATAATGAAAAGTTTTAATTTAAAACCCTCTCGTGAGATTGGTTTAATAAAAGAAGCTATTAAAGAAGCAATATTAGAAGGTGAAATTCCAAATGAAAAGGAAGCCGCTTTTAAAAAAATGAAATCTGAAGGAACAAAATTAGGCCTTATTTTTAATGAAAAAATATCATAACACTTTTATTGTTATTAGTTTATTACTGGTATATCTCGTGATTTCTGCCGGGGCGGTGGTAAGAATGACAGGAAGTGGAATGGGCTGTCCAGATTGGCCTAAATGTTTTGGATATTTAATTCCACCTACAGAGCGTAGTGAACTAGACTGGAAACCAAACCATAATTATCTGAAAGGGGAGGTCATCATTGTAAAAGAAAGCTTACGTGTAGCTACTCAAGATTTCAACTCTCAAAATCAGTACTTAAATGATAACTGGGAATTTTATACTAAGCATGACTATGCTGTTTTTAATGCAAAAAACACTTGGATTGAATTTATAAATAGATTACTAGGAGCAATTGCAGGGCTTGCAACTTTATTACTTTTTATTAATTCTTTATTGAGCTTGAAAGATGATTTTTGGTCTGCATTTGGGGCTTTTCTAATAGTTTTAGGAATGGGATTTCAAGGTTGGCTTGGAAAAACAGTAGTTGACTCCAATTTATTACCTTATAAGATTACTATTCACATGATTATGGCTCTTATAATAGTATTATTATTAATTATTCTTTTAGCACGTGAAAAAGCGCCAATAGAAGGCATTTCTAATATTTCACAAATAAAATGGCTTGTGGCCATTAGTTTAGTACTAACCCTTTTTCAAATCGGAATGGGAACTCAAATAAGACAGTTTGTAGATGTACAAATGCACACCTTCAATTTACTACATGCATCAAAATGGCTAAATAATCCACCCACTCTTTTTTATGTTCACAGAAGCTTTTCTATTGTAGTACTTTTAGTTAACGGGTATTTGGGGTATCTCCTATATAAAAATAATCAAATCCCGACTGCTTTTAAGGTAATTATAACAATTTTAGCAGTTGAAATCTTAACAGGAATATGGATGTATTACTTTGACTTTCCATTTTCTTCCCAACCATTACATTTAGTTTTAGCTGCACTTTTATTTGGTGCTCAAAGTTATTTTATGTTGATCTTAAAAAAACAAATATGATTTACAGAATACGAATTATTTTAGATGTAAAACAAGATGTACTTCGTGATATAGAAATTGAGGAGAATGCTACACTTGAAGATTTTCATCATGCCATAACCCAATCCTTTGGTTTTTTAGGAAATGAAATTGCTTCTTTTTATTCCACCAATGATGTTTGGGAGCAAGGAGATGAAATGCCCTTAGAAGCTATGGAAATTGAAAAACCTAGCTTTTCGGACACTCCCTTGAATAAAATATTCTCTTCAGAAGTACATAAATTACTTTATATATATGATTTTTTGAGTTTATGGACCTTTTTCATTGAAATTATGGAAGTAGGAGAAATGGTGACTGGAGCAACATATCCCAATTTAATTCATGCTCAAGGCGAAGTACCTGAAGAAGCTCCTGAAAAGTCTTTTGAAAGTGATTCTAGTATTTCAGAAGAAAATGAAACTATGGATGGAAACGATTCTGAACAAGACTATAACGACAGTGACTTTTACTAAAATTGACTGTGAGTATCTACGTCTTCATAATGCTTTCGGACATAATCAAAAGATGATTTCATTATATCTCCCATCGACTTGCTTTCTAAAAAAGCTTTGTCTTTTGTAAATTTATATATTTCCCCACGCAAACGCTCTAAATTTTCAGGAAGGGTTAGAATCTCTAATTGCATGGTTTTTACTAATTTATTTAAACGATTACTACTACTAATAATCCGCCTCGCAACAATAGAACGCTCTTCAATTTTATATTGATTAATTGAATTATGATTTAGTTTGGTACGTACTATATCCATAATAGGACTATTTTCTTTAAAAAACTGTGGTCGGTATACGGATAGTTTACCCTCAAAAGATTGTTGGTCGAAATCAATGGGACGAATTTTATATACCACCTGATCAAAGTCATGAGTTGGAACAACAACATAGTTATATGCTCGCATGTCACCCAATAAACGGATCATACTTCGTTCGTTAAATTTTACATACTCTTTTGCTATTTGAGCCAACTCGGAATCATTACAATCTGGCAAAAAATCTTTCATAAAAGTATCCCCTGGTATTCCGGCTATATGCTCTTCTACTAGTGTATTGTGATTCACTAAATAATTCAAGTTATAAGGAGAAAGCATGTGTTCAAACTCTAAACCATATACTCTTGAAGCATCAGTTTTTTTCATATAATAATAGGTGAAGTTATCATTCAAAATGTTTCGTACTTTAATTCTAAAGGGTTTAGAATTTCCGAAAGTGCAATAATCAATAGCGTCAATATTCAGGTATTGTATGCCAGATTCATTTCCATCAGAATGGAGCTGAGTATATATCTTTTTTAAATTAAAATCTATTTCGCGACGTTCACTATCAGAATAATAGACACTAACCCAAAGGGTATCTTTATCGTTTTTATCATATACAACAACCGAGCCTGAAAAGCGAAGTAAATCATCATAATAAACAGGTGATGTAATCCAACGATCATAATCTTTTAAGAAAAAAACCAATTTTTCTGAAATTTTATAAAACGGCTTTTTTTTAGATATTAACTTCTCTTTCATTTATGGGTTTTTTCAAAAATAGTGTTTTAACTTTTAATGTTTTTAAAGGTATCTTAGCAAGAGATCTAAAGCTAATAATTCAAAATGTTAAGTTGCTTGTTACAAACAACACTTCTAATCGTTTTCCTTTTATGCAAATAACCACCCCACTTCTAGAACTCAACAACCTTACAAAAAAATACAGTAGTTTAATTGCTGTAAATTCAATTTCCTTGAAGCTTATAAAAGGAAAAGTTTACGGGCTTTTAGGACCCAATGGAAGTGGTAAATCAACCACTCTTGGAATGGTACTAAATGTTATCAATCCAACTTCAGGTGATTTTAAATGGTATGGAGGTAAGTTAACAACACACCAGGCCTTACAAAAAATTGGAGCTATAATAGAACGGCCCAATTTTTATCCATATATGACAGCCAAACAAAACTTAATCCTCATTTGCAAAATCAAGCAATGTAGTGTGACTTCAATTAAGGAGCAATTACAATTAGTGGGCTTGTGGGACCGAAGAGATAGTAAGTTTAATACCTTTTCATTAGGAATGAAACAACGCCTTGCTATTGCAGCAGCTTTAGTCAATAAACCTGAACTATTAATCTTGGATGAACCAACAAATGGACTTGATCCAGAGGGCATTCATCAAATCAGAAAACTAATAAAAAAAATTGCAGGACTTGGCACAACTATTCTTTTAGCGTCACATCTACTAGATGAAGTTGAAAAAGTTTGCACCGATTTAATTGTACTCAAAGACGGAGTTAAATACTATGAAGGTCCTGTTAATGGAATGAACCAATCCTATGGATATTTTGAAATAGCCTCAGAATCTGAGAAAAAACTTTTAAAGTTTTTAGAAAAACATCCCTACATTGGAAAAATTCAGAAAGTAAATAATTTTTTAAAAGCAACTTTGATAGATAATATAGATACTGAAGAATTTTTTAAAGAATCACAAAAGGCAGATCTAAATTTATTCCATTTTAGCAAAAAAAAACCTTCTCTAGAAGAACAATTTCTGTCATTAACCCAAATCAAGAAAAATGAGACTCTTACAGATTGAACTCTATAAGCTTTGGCATAATACTATTTCTAAAGTATTGATTTTTGGATATTTTTTATTAATTCTGAGTATTTCTATTTTGAGTACTATAAAAATAGATTTAGGTCCTGTTAAATTTTATTTAGCAGAACAAGGTATTTTCAACTTTCCCTACATATGGCATTTTAACACGTTCATGATTGCTTTGCTGAAAATATTTTTTGCAATTATTATTGTGGCAATGATCGGAAATGAGTATTCGCACAAAACTTTAAAACAAAATTTAATAGATGGGTTGAGTAAGTCTGAGTTTTTAAGATCAAAAATTTATGCAATACTATTTTTTGTTTTAACGTCAACTCTTTTAGTTTTTATAGTTTCGTTAATTTTGGGAGGGATATATTCTGACTACAACGAAATGGATATTATATTTAAAGATTTAGAATATTTAGTTGCATATTCAATAAAACTATTTGGTTTTTTCACCTTTTGTTTGTTTTTATCTATTTTAATAAAAAAAGCTGCATTTTCTCTTGGTTTTTTGTTTTTGTGGCAGGTAATAGAGGGTATTTGTTATGGACTAATGAAATGGAAATTATCTGATATTATTCCCCAGCTTTCTGCAGAGCAAGTATTTGTATTTTTTCCCTTAAATGCAATAGGAAATTTAATTACGGAACCATTTTCAAGACTTTCTGCTGTTCAAAACATAGCAAATCAAATTGGAGAGGGTTTTACAAGAAATTATGATGTTTCGCTTATAAGCATTCTTATCGTGTTAGTATGGTCTAGTATTTTTCTATGGGGATCCTATATATTATTAAATCGTAGAGATTTATAGTTTCTTTCTCACAGTTTTAGCATTCTCCATTTGACATTTTGTAATTTTGCACATTATAAAAACCTATGGATTTTCAACTTGTTTCTGATTTTAAACCAACAGGTGATCAGCCTAAGGCTATTCGTGAAATTGTA
>JABGXI010000029.1:0-32268 GCA_018675855.1 Flavobacteriaceae bacterium
AAAAACAATCATTATGAATATAAAAGACATACAACAATTAATAAAATTTGTAGCAAAGTCTGGCGTTAGTGAAGTAAAAATAAAATCGAAAGATCTTAAAATAGGAATTAAAACGGGCGCAGGCACTAAGCCGGTTGTTTACAAAGAAGGCCCGACAATTGTTCCACAGACTAATATTTCTCAAACTTCAGAATCTAAATCAGATCAAGTTTTAGAAAACAAAAAAACAGAAGAAGAAAGTAGTTTACTAACCATTACATCCCCAATTATAGGGACATTTTACAGAAAACCATCTCCTGATAAACCAAATTTTGTTGAAAAAGGAGATGTAATCTCAGAAGGGGATGTACTATGTGTTATAGAAGCAATGAAATTATTTAATGAAATTGAGACCGAATTTTCAGGTAAAATTGTCAAAATTTTGGTTGACGATGCCTCCCCAGTTGAATTTGATCAACCTTTGTTTTTGATTGACCCCTCTTAAAGTAAATATTGTATTTAAAAAAATATAAAATGTTCAAAAAAATTTTAATTGCTAATAGAGGTGAAATAGCGCTAAGAATAATAAGAACCTGTAAAGAAATGGCAATAAAAACAGTTGCGGTATATTCTGTAGTCGACGAAGAAAGTTTGCATGTTCGTTTTGCGGATGAAGCAGTATGTATTGGACCTCCCAGTAGTTCAGAGTCATATTTAAAAATAGCAAACATTATAGCAGCAGCCGAAATAACTAATGCAGACGCAATTCATCCTGGCTATGGGTTTTTATCAGAAAATGCTCGTTTTTCAAAAATATGTGAAGAACATAAAATTAAATTTATTGGAGCATCTGCAGAAATGATTGAAAGAATGGGAGATAAAGCTTCTGCTATATCAACTATGAAAGAAGCAGGGATCCCAACTATTCCAGGATCTGAGGGAGTAGTTGAAACTTTAGATGAGGCAAAAAAAATAGCTAAAAAAATAGGCTACCCTATTATGATTAAGGCTACAGCAGGAGGTGGCGGGAAAGGTATGAGAGCAGTATGGAAAGAAAAAGATTTTTCAAACTTATGGGAAAGCGCTAAAAATGAGGCACAGGCTTCTTTTGGGAATGATGAAATTTATATGGAAAAACTAGTTGAGAATCCTCGACATATCGAAATTCAAATTGTGGGAGATAAATTTGGGAGAGCCTGTCATTTGTCTGAAAGAGATTGTTCAATTCAAAGAAGGCATCAAAAACTTACAGAAGAAACACCTTCTCCATTTATGACAGATACATTAAGAAATAAAATGGGCAAGGCGGCAGTACAAGCAGCAGAATTTATTAAATATGAAGGTGTGGGGACAATAGAATTTTTAGTTGATAAGGATAGAAACTTTTATTTTATGGAAATGAATACAAGAATTCAGGTTGAACATCCAATAACAGAGCAGGAAATAGACTATGATTTAGTCAAAGAACAAATTAAGGTAGCAGCTGGAATTAAGATTACAGGAAATCATTATTTGCCAAAACTGCATTCTATAGAATGCAGAATTAATGCAGAAGATCCTTATACTGGATTTAGGCCGTCTCCAGGAAGAATTACTAATCTTCATTTGCCTGGAGGACATGGAGTTAGATTAGATACGCATGTATATAGTGGATATGTTATTCCCCCAAATTATGACTCTATGATTGCAAAATTAATTGTTACAGCACAAAATAGAATGGAAGCAATCCAAAAAATGAAGAGAGCTTTGGATGAATTTATAATAGAGGGAATAAAAACCACAATTCCTTTTCATAGGCAATTAATGGATGATGAAGACTATATTTCAGGGAATTATACTACAAAATTTATGGAGGAATTTGAAATAAAATAGATTTAATTTACAAACCCTTTTTTAATTAAATATTCAGCAATTTGAATAGTGTTAGTTGCAGCACCTTTTCTAAGATTATCTGTAACTACCCAAAGGTTTAAACTGTTTTTTTCAGAAAAATCTTTTCTAATTCGGCCAACAAAGACCTCATCTTTTCCTTTGCAAAATAAAGGCATAGGATATTTTAATTGTGCGGGATCATCTTTAACGATTACACCAGAAGTATTGGTTAATAAATTGTTTATTTCCGATATCTCAAAAGAATTTAAGAGTGTAATATTTATTGATTCACTGTGCCCTCCAATTACAGGAACTCTTACAGCAGTTGCACTGATTTTAATAGTAGGATCAAGAATTTTATGAGTTTCATTTGAAAGTTTCATCTCCTCTTTAGTATATCCATTTTCTAGGAAATCGTCGCAGTGAGGAATGGCATTTTGATGTATAGGATAATTATAGGCCATTTCACCATTTTCACCCTTAGACTCACTCTCTAATTGTTTTACAGCTTTCATGCCTGTCCCAGTAACAGACTGATACGTAGAAACTATAATTCTTTTTATTTTATATTTTTCATGAATTGGAGCTAAAACCATTAACATTTGAATAGTGGAGCAGTTAGGATTTGCAATTATTTTATCTTCTGAGCTTAAAAGTGAGCCGTTAATTTCAGGTATGATTAGTTTTTTATCATCATCCATTCTCCATGCTGAGGAGTTATCAATTACAACCGCACCTTTTTCAACAAATTTTGGAGCCCACTCTAAAGCAACTTCTCTTCCTGCAGAAAAAATGGCAATGTCAGCATTAAGCTTTATAGCTTTTTCAAGACCAATGACGGAATAGGATTTGTTCAAAAAATCAATTTGTTTGCCAATGGAGGCAGGAGACGCTACAAGAAATAACTCTTCAAATAATAAATTGCGCTCCTTTATAAGATCAAGAATCGCCCCTCCTACCATGCCGGTTGCCCCGATTAATGCAATTTTCATATAAAAGATATTAAACAGCAAAAATAATTATTTCAATAGACATAAAAAGTCTTAACTGTTTTTAGATCATTTTTTATTTTTTTTGTTAAAAACAAAACAATTTAATTTATAATAACTCTTTTGATTCTTTTGGATAGAGAAGCCAAAATTTCATAAGAAATAGTGTCAATGGATTTTGTAAATTCATCTGCTGAAACATTTTTGTCATCAAAAATTATTACCTGATCACCTTCTTTGCAGACTATTTTGGAAATGTTAATCATCATCATATCCATGCAAACGTTTCCAATAATCGGGGCGAATTTTCCATTGACCATCACCTTACCATTTCCATTTCCATATAACCTACTAATCCCATCCGCATGCCCAATAGGAAGTGTTGCTGTAGTAATATTATTAGTGGCAATAAAACCTTTGTTATAGCCAACAGAATCTCCTTTTTTAATTTTATGGATTTGAGAAATAACAGTTTTTAAATTAATTACGGGCTTTAAGGCATTTTTGTATTTATTGTCATTCCCAAAGCCATATAGTCCAATTCCTGTACGAACCATTTCATACTGAGCCTCAGAAAAATTTAAAATACCAGAGGTATTAAGAATATGTCTTTTAATTTTTACACCAATTTTATTTTGAAAATATTTAGCTAATGATGAAAATTTTTTTATTTGATCATTGGAAAAGTTCTTTTCATTTTCATCTTCTGAAGCTCCTAAGTGGGAAAAGATGTAAGTTGGCTTTAATCCATTAAGATGATCAATTAAACTATCTATTTGATTTTCATGAAATCCTAGCCTGTTTAATCCAGTATTAAACTTAATCTGAAAAGGATAATTATTTTGGAATTTAGCACTGGACATAAAGGCTTTTAAAATTCTAAAAGAATATATGCTTGGTTCAAGATTGTATTCAATAATTGTATTGAAATCATTAATTTGAGGATGAAGAACAAGAATAGGAGACATAATTCCTTTTTTTCTCAACGCTAATCCCTCACTAGTATATGCAACAGCCAAATAATCAATTTTTTGTTTTTCAAGCTCCTTGGAAATTATGAATGCATCTGCACCATAGGAAAATGCTTTGACAACAGCCATTATAAGAGTATTTGGATTTAATTTGGACTTTAAAAAACGTAGATTATTCTTTAGATTTTTTAAGCTAACCTCTACAACAGTTTGCTGGATTGCCATTATTTCTTTTTTTCTCTTTTCTCCATTCTTTTTATAAATGCACTCCTAGAAAGGGGTTCATATTCCTTTTTTTCTCCAACTAAAATTAGATCATTAGTGGTATTTTTTCTATAACTATAATTAGCTAATTCTCCTGTGTCAATACAAACAGCATGTACTTTAGTAATCTCTTCTGCACAGGCCATTAGATTAGGCATCGGGCCAAAAGGATTCCCTTTATAGTCCATGTCTAAACCTGAAACAATCACCCTACACCCATCATTTGCCAACTTATTACAAACCGCAACTAAATCTTGGTCAAAAAATTGAGCTTCATCTATTCCTATTACATCATAATTTTTTGAACAAGAATAAATTTCTTGAGCATTTTCGACTACTCTAGCTCCAATTTCATTCTTGCCATGGGAAATTATTTTATTCTTTGGACTTCTGGAATCGGTTTTAGGCTTAAATACTACAAATTTTTCTTTATCAAGCGCAGCTCTTTTCAATCTTTTTATTAACTCTTCTGTTTTACCAGAAAACATGGATCCGCAAATAACCTCTAGCCTTCCTTTTGATTTGTTTTTATTTCCAATCATTTTAAACTTATTGATATTATTCCCAAAGTAGTTAACTTTAACGGTTTGACAAATGTCCAAAAATTAATTCAACATGGCAAAACTATATATTGTCCCTACACCAATTGGAAATCTTGATGACATTACAATTAGAGCAATAAAAACTTTAGAAGAGGTTGATTTAATATTATGTGAAGACACTAGAAGAAGCAAAAAATTATTAAATCACTTTAATATTAAGGGGGAATTAAGATCTCACCATAAATTCAATGAACATGATGAAGTTGAGATTATAATTAATAAAATCCAAAAAGGGATTAATGTAGCTCTTATTTCAGATGCAGGAACTCCTGGAATTTCGGACCCCGGGTTTTTAATTGGAAGAACTTGCTTAAAAAATGACATAGAAATTGAATGTCTTCCTGGGCCAACGGCTCTTATTCCTGGACTGCTGGTCAGTGGAATTTCAGCAGACAAATTTGTTTTTGAAGGATTTTTGCCTATTAAAAAGGGAAGAAAAAAAAGACTTTCTATTCTTTCTTCAGAAACAAGAACGATGATATTTTATGAATCCCCTCACAAATTAATAAGGACGTTAATTGATTTCAAAAATACCTTTGGCTCAAATAGAAGAATTTCTCTATCAAGAGAATTAACAAAGCTCTATGAAGAAACTGTAAGAGGAACAATTAGTGAAATTATAGATTTATGTCAAAAAAAGAAGCCTAAAGGAGAGTATGTTATTGTTGTGGAAGGAATAGAATAATAAGATGAATTGGATAATAGAAAAAAACACAGATAACCGGACTATTAAACAGCTTTCAAAAGAACTTAATGTTAATAAGATCATTTCTTCTATGCTTGTAAAAAGAGGAATTAAAACTTTTAATCAAGCAAAAGATTTTTTCAGACCAAAGATTAATCAACTACATGATCCTTTTTTAATGAAGGATATGAATGAGGCAGTAAACAGGATATTACAAGCGATTGAGAATAAGGAGCCCATGATGATTTTTGGAGACTACGATGTAGACGGCACCTCTTCAGTCGCACTTTTAAGCTCGTTTTTAAAGGATATTGGAGCCAAGCTTTCTACCTATATTCCTGACAGAAACAATGAGGGCTATGGAATATCTTTAAAGGCAATTGACTTAGCTGAAAAAAATAAAGAAACCTTGATAATTGCTCTGGATTGTGGAATTAAAGCGAATGATCAAGTACAATATGCTTTAAAAAAAGAAATAGATTTTATTATTTGTGATCACCATAATCCCAGTAATCAATTGCCAAATGCATATGCAATTTTAAATCCTAAAAGAAAAGATTGTAAATATCCGTTTAAAGAACTGTGTGGATGTGGTGTTGGATTTAAATTGATTCAGGCAATTAATCAAAGAAAAGGTTTAGAAATGGAAAATATTATTCATTACTTGGATTTAGTAGCTGTAGCTATTGCAGCAGACATTGTTCCTTTGATTGGTGAAAATAGGATTTTAACTTATGTTGGACTACAGGTTATAAATTCTAATCCACGACTGGGGCTTCATTGTCTATTACAGAATAATAATAAGAAAGAGTTTAATGTTGGAGATCTGATGTTTTATGTAGGACCAAGAATTAATGCAGCTGGCAGAATGGATCATGCCTCCTTGGCCTTAGAATTGCTTTTGGAAAAAGAGTTAGATAAAGGAAAAAAATTAGCTGAGAAAATAGAGGAATTAAATATTCAAAGAAGGGAAATAGAAAAGAATATTACGGAGCAAGCGTTAAAAAAAATAGACAACGAGAATAAACTAAATTCTAATTCAACAGTTGTTTTTGAAAAGTCTTGGAATAAAGGAGTGATCGGGATAGTAGCATCAAGATTAATAGAAAAACATTATAAACCAACAATAGTTTTTTGTAAATCAAAAGATGGAAACTTAACAGGATCGGCCAGATCCATTAAAGATGTTGATTTATATAAAATATTAGAAAAATGTAAAGCTAACATTTTAAAATTTGGAGGCCATAAGTATGCAGCAGGGCTAACTATTGAAGAGAACGATTATGCAAGTTTTAAAGAAAGTTTTGAAAAGGCAGTTGGGGATTATATTAACAATAAGCTGCCAGAGAATGAAATTAGAATAGAATCAAAAATCGAATTAAGCTCAATAACTCCAAAATTTTTTAGAATTTTAAATCAATTTGAACCTTTTGGACCTGGAAATAGAAGGCCAATATTCTTATCTGAACATTTAAGCCTGAAAGGAGGGTTAAACAAAATAGGGAAAAACAGGGAGCATCTTAAATTAAGTGTTTCACAGGAATCAGATAAAACATTTTCAGCAATTGGATTTTGGCTTTCTGAAAAAGCAACCAGCATTTCATCCAATTCCACTTTTGCAATGTTGTATACAATTGATGAAAACACATGGAACGGCATTACAACCATTCAATTAAAAATCAAGGATATTAAATAAAAAAGCCTCTTATTTTTAAGAGGCTTTTTTATTAAAAAAATGTTTGAAAATTAGAATCTATAAGTAAATCCTAGATTCCAAGTTCTTCCCCAGCCAGGAAAAACTCTATTTTTTTCATTAACTCCTAACCAGGTAGGATCTCCAGGACTTGCGAGGATATTAGTTGCTGATTCAGCTATATAGTGGGTGTCAAATAAGTTATTTACGTTTAATCTTAAATAAATTTTTTCTTTAGCAATAGACAACTTATATGATGCTCCAAAATTAAATAGTTCATATGCTGGAATCTTCATTGCCATATCACCATCTGTATCAAAATCTTCCGGATTGAAGTTAGCGTATAGTTCAGATGCAGAGAACATACTCACATTAAATCCGAATAAGTCAGTAGGACTAACTTTAAGGTTTATTCTTGAAGTAGTTTGCGCAGCATCACCTACCTTAACTCCATCTAGGAATAATGTTGCAGTCCCAATTTTTTCTCTAGCTGTATTAAATACATCCGCTGTAACATCACTTCCATATTCATAGTTTCCTAAAGATAACATCCCTTGGACAGTTACGAATGGGCTAATCTGATATTCTCCATCAAACTCAAAGCCAGAGTGAATTTGTTTTATCCCATAATAATTAGCAGTTCCTCTATTACCACCAACAGAGACACCATCTGATAAGAATCGGTCTTCCCATGTAGTTTTATATACATTTATATTCATTCTTAGTTTACTTGAAACATATCCATATCCAGCCTCCATACCAGTTACAGTTTCATTTTTTAAGTCGGGATTCAAAGTATTAGAGTAATTAATATAAACTGCATCAAAATTTGGCTGCTTAGAATAATAGCCTCCATTGACATATACATTACTTTTTATATCAAAGTTATAATTTACTCCTGCTTTAACATTTCCTCCTGTAATGTTTTTCCAGCTTGAAGTTGCTGTTCCTACTTGATTGAAATACTCTATTCTTTGGAAGCCTTGATTAGAAACTGCTCCTTGAAGAAAAGCAGCAACATTATTATGTTTGTATTTAAGTTGAGTAAATGCTCCAGTCCATCTAACTAATCCATCATTATGGTAGTCTATTTTTTCCTCTTTATCAGTGTCTCTAAAAACATTCCATAAACTTCCTAGGTTTGAGCTGTATTCAGTTGTTCGTACAGCACTTCCTTTACCATTAATGGACTTATCAGCATAGTTTTTATTATCAAAATCTCTATAGCCATCAGCTCCAAGTAAGTTGTCTAATCTTCTGTAGTGTATCCCCTTATAAGACCTAATATCAACTCCGAAGTCAAGGGAAAATTTATCATTAAGCTTCTTTTTAAGATTAATAAGGCTTCCAACAAAATTATGAGAATTTACAGAGGCTCTTCTAACTATTCCATTTCTTTTTACTCCATTTACTCTTTCGTCTTGATCATTAACTATGAACAATCCAGTAGCAGCATCTTTGGAGTTTGCAGCTGTTTTGCCCTGGTAAAAAGTAGTAGAAACGCCACTGTTATATGAATATATTTTATCATAGTTCACATGACCATTTATTGGGTTTCTAAAAGCATACCCTCCATTATAATTCAAATCTCCACTTGCATATTGATAACCATAGGCTCTACCTATATCTCCAGTTCCACCTCCTCTACCAATTGAGTAATAAACAGAAGCAGAAAGGTCAGTAGTTTCGTTTATATTATATTCCCAGTTAATTGAAGCAAGTGGTTTGTGATAGAAATTTTTTCTCCAGTTAAATTCTTGACCATTTAAATAACCATGATTGTAGTTATAACGAATTCCATATTGTTTATACTGTGCCCCCAAAGCCATATTATAAAAGCTCCCAGTTCTTTGATGATGAGTTTGTGGAGCTCCAGTAATTATTAGCTGAACATTGTGTTTGTTTGAACTGTCTCTCCATCCATATCCTAAAAAGTAATTGTAACCCTCAAACATTGTTCCGTCTACATACCCATCTCCAGCTGTTCGAGAGAACAATAACGACAAAGCATGACCTCCATCCATTTCACCCGTGTTGTAGGAAGCAACAGTTTTCCCATAACCATCATTACCAATCATAGCGGCAATTCTACCTCCTTCGCTTAGTTCTGTAGATTTAGTTAAAACATTAATTGTTCCACCAACAGACGAAATAGCCAGTTTAGAAGCTCCAAGCCCCCTTTGAACTTGCATTGCGGACACAACATCTGAAAGCCCAGACCAGTTAGACCAAAAAACTCTTCCATTTTCCATGTCATTTACAGGAATTCCATTAATCATAACTGCAGTGTTTTGGGAATCAAACCCTCTTACATTAATTCTGGAATCTCCAAAAGCCCCTCCTGCTTTTGTTGCATACACCCCAGGAGTAGCATTAAGCATTTCAGGGAGTTCAAGATTACCAATTCTTTCTTGAATATCAGCAGCAGTTAAAGTTGTAACAGTAACCGCTTGATCTCTATTCATAGCAAAATCTGCAGTTCCAAATACAGTTATTCCAGATAATCCGGAAACTTTTAAAGAAACAGTTATATTCATAGATTCTTCAAATTTTATTTCTTGACTAAGATATCCAACAAATGAGACGACTAAAGTACCAGGACCATCCGATGTGATTTCAAATTTTCCATCAAAATCGGAAGAAACTCCATTTGAAGTACCTTTAATTAAGACTGTAGCTCCAGGTAGTCCTTTACCCATCTCAGAATCAACAATTGTTCCAGTTAAAATGTTTTGAGAGTAACAGAACCCTGAAACAAGAAGCGCTGTCAACATTAGAGTTAATTTTTTCATATTGTTAGTAGTTTTATAGTATAATAGCAAATGTGATTAATTTTTCGAAATAAAATGCAAATTGTAAATTAATTTTTTAAACAATTATTGTGAATAACTGTTCTAACTTTTTAAATATTTGTTTAGAAGGGAAATAGTAGAATCATCATGCTTTTTAAAATCTTTGTTTTCAAACTCTTTTAAAAGCTTAGAAGCTAACTCCTTTCCCAACTCTACTCCCCACTGATCGTAACTATAAATATTCCAGAGAACTCCTTGAACAAAAACTTTATGTTCATACATAGCAACCAGGCTACCTAAAGTTTCCGGAGTTAATTTTTCAATCAGAATAGTATTAGTTGGCTTGTTGCCTTCAAACACTTTATAAGGGAGGAATTCCTCCACATTATTATTGTTATCTGACAATTCCTTTTCAACTTCCGAAGGACTTTTGCCCATCATCAACGCTTCTGTTTGAGCAAAAAAGTTGGACATTAATTTGTCATGCTGATTATTTTCTCTATAAAGTGGGTTTGCGAATCCTATAAAATCGCAAGGAATTAATTTGGTGCCTTGGTGAATTAATTGAAAGAAAGCATGTTGGGCATTAGTTCCTGTACCTCCCCAAATTATATTTCCAGTTTGATAACTGGTTTTATCACCATTTCTATCAATGCTTTTTCCATTACTTTCCATAACGGCTTGTTGTAGATATGCAGGCAATCTATTTAAATATTGAGAATATGGAATGACAGCCTCAGTTTCGCATTTAAAAAAATTATTATACCAAATGCTGATTAATGCTAAAACTACAGGGATATTCTTTTCGATAGGAGAGGATTTAAAATGTTTATCCATTTTATTAGCCCCTTTCAGTAAGCACTCGAAATTATCTGATCCAATGGAAAGACTAATTGAAAGACCAACTGAACTCCATAGAGAAAACCTTCCTCCCACCCACTCATTCATTGAAAATAAATAGGTTTTATTTATTCCAAAATTTTCAATTTCTTTTGTGTTTATAGAAACAGCCGCAAAGTGACTTTGAACACTTTTTTCTCCCAATTTTGAGATAAGCCATTTTTTTATAGTATTTGCATTTGAGAGAGTTTCTTGAGTTTTGAAAGTCTTGGAAACAATTATAAAAAGAGTGGTTTCAGGATTTATTTTTTTTAAAATTTCTACAACATGATCCCCATCGACATTAGAAACAAAATGAGGATTAAGTCTAGAGTTATAATATTTTAAAGCATCAACAATCATAACAGGACCTAGATCAGAGCCTCCAATTCCTATGTTAACAATATCCGTAAATGCTTTATTTGTTGAGCCGGTTATTTTTCCAGAAAGAACATCATCAGTAAAATTTTTGATTTTAGCTCTAGATTCAATAATGGAAGGGACAATATTTGTATCATCAACAAAGATTTTTTCTTTACTACTAGCCCTAACAGCAGTGTGCAAAACAGCTCTGTTTTCAGTTTGATTTATTTTTTCTCCTTTAAATTGTTTTTTAATAGAATTTTCCAAATCACATTCTTTTGCCAAGTTGAAAAGCAAATGAAGGGTTTTATCATTCAGTCTATTCTTTGAAAAGTCAACAGTAAATTTATCCCAATAAATTGTTAAATCATTTGCCCTATTATTGATTTTAAAGAAGTCTTTTATTTCAATATTTTTTATTTCATTGAAATGAGATTCCAAAGTTTTCCATGAAGATGTTTTGGTAGGGTTTACTTTTTTTAAGGACATCTATTTATTGTTGGCTATTGAATTCTTTACAAAGGTAACATTTGATCCTATAGAATCAAGCTGTTTCTTTACAGGCTTCATGTAAGTCAAGTATTTGTCTTTTAAGTTTTGTGAAATGGGCTTTGCTTCAGGAAGCTTCTGTCTTAATGGATCAACTTGCCTTCCATTTTTCCAAAACCTGTAGCAAACATGAGGACCAGAAGTATTTCCTGTCATGCCGACGGTTCCAATATAATCACCTTGTTTTACAAATTGACCAACTTTGACTCCTCTTTTATCCATGTGAAGATATTGAGTCGAATATGTTCCATTATGTTTAATTTTTACATAGTTTCCATTAGAACGAGTGTAGCTTGATTTTGTTACCGTTCCGCTTGCAGTAGCTCTAATTGCTGTTCCAACAGGAGCAGAAAAATCTGTTCCTTTATGAGCCCTAACCCTATACCCATAATATGCTATCTTTCTTTTAAGATTATATCTGGATGAAATTCGACTAAATTGAACAGGAGATCTTAAAAAAGCTCTTCTTAAGTTTTTCCCTTTTTCATCAAAATATTCAAAAATTCCTCTTTTTGGGTCTGTTTCAAATTCAATAGCATAAAAAGGGGTTTTTCTATGCTCAAAATAAGCAGAATGAATTCTGTTTAAACCAACATATATTGAATCATCTACATATTTCCCTGTGTATATAATTTTAAAATTATCTCCTTTTTCAAGACGAAAGAAATCAATAGTCCAAGCATATATTTCAGAAAGTTCATGGGATAGCAATGGAGATAATTTTTTTTCTTCCATCGTTTCAGAAAGAGAACTTGTTATTGTGCCTTCAGCTTCAAATTTTACCAGCTTTACTGCTTTGGCTTTTTTTTCAGCCCAGAGGGAATCATTTAATGAAACCAAAACATATTCAATTAGGTTGGGTTGATATACAAATAACTCAGGAGATCTTAAAGAATCTTTTGAAAACAAAATAGTATAAGGGTTTCCAATATTGATTTTTCTAACATCATAAACTTGTTTTGCCTTCTGAACGATATTATAAATTTGCGGATAAAATAAGTTATTTTTTTCAAGAATAGTGCCAAATGAATCACCATTTTTAACCGTGTCTTTAACAACATAATAATCGTTTAGAGTATAGCCAAATTGTTTTATGATTTTTTCTTTTATTATAGCGGGAGCCTTATCCCTTGGAGTTTTATTACAGGAATTAATAAGAAATATGAAAACTATAAGCAGATAAAATTTATTCATTTATTATAATTTTAAACGGAAACTTAAGCCCCTTGAATCCTTCTAAATCTGCTTCAATTGACCCTATTCTTAATTCAGCTTCAATTTTTATTGGAATTTTATTTTTGTCATTGCTAACCCAAAGGGTTAAACTTTCACTATCTCTAAAAACTCGACCGGATTCAATATATGGTCTAAATTTAGAACAATTAACTGTCCCAAATTTTGTTTTTATATTCTCATATCCTAAAAACTTCATTTTAAAATTATAATTGTCAGCATCAAAAAACATGGTTATTTTAATAAAGTCATTTATTTTTAGTTTACTAACATCAAAATGATTTCTTAGAAAGTAAAATGTAGATATTATATCCTGAACATTTTCCTTAATAGGAACTTTTCGAATTGTATTGTTTTTAATATTATTTACTATTGCAATTTTATTGTTATAGTCATATTCAATTTCAACATTTTTTGTATAACCCCCTTCATAAATATTCCTTTTTGATTTTAAAGGTTTAACAATGTTTTTATCAAAGTAACTTTCATAAATATCATCAAGTCTAAAAAAAATTCTGGCAATTCCAGTTGTTCGTCCAATAGCTATTGATCTGAAAACTTTTTTGTCATTTAATAAATCTTCTTTTAGATCAATTGTAGCATAACTTGCATTAAAAATCCCATAATGGACCCTAAACTTTAGCCATTCCCCCTGTTTAAAGGAATCAAATGATGAGCTTATAAAAGGGGAATTGTTTCCTAAGGAGTCTTGACCAGAAACTAAATTTGATAGAAAAAAAATAGAGCAAATTAATATAGTTTTAAGCCGCATATATGCAAAAATATAAAATACTAGCTGGATGAATTTAAAAAAGACATTAATTTTTTTGCTTTTGAAACTCCTACATCTTTAGCTATTAATTCTTCTGGGGTTTCTTTGATCTTTTTTAATGATTTATATTTTTTTAAAAGAGTTATTTTGGTTTTCTCCCCAATACCTGGAATCAAATCGATCGAAGATCTTAATGCCTTATTACTTCTTTTATTTCTGTGGAATGTAATAGCAAATCGATGCGCTTCGTTTCTCATATGCTGAATTAATTTTAATGATTCAGATCTTTTATCTAGATAAAGAGGAATAGGGTCTTGTAGGGAATAGATTTCTTCTAATCTTTTAGCTATCCCTAAAACAGTAATTTTATTATTTAAATTAAGTTTTTTTAATGCGGACATGCCAGAATTAAGTTGGCCCTTACCTCCATCAAGAATAATTAGATTAGGCAAAGATTTTTTTTCATTAATCACTCTTCGATACCTTCTGTAAACAACCTCTTCCATAGAAGCATAGTCATCAGGCCCTTTAATAGTTTTAATATTATATCGTCTATATTCTTTTTTAGCTGGTTTTCCATTAATAAACACTACACACGCAGCAACAGGGTTTGAACCTTGAATATTAGAATTATCAAAACATTCTATATGAATAGGAGCTGTTTTTAATCTTAAATCATTTTTCATTTGATCCAGAATTCTTTTTGCGTGTCTTTCAGGATCAACAATTTGAATTTTTTTTAGTTTTTCTATTTTAAAGAGAGCAACATTTTTTTTTGAAAGTTCAAGAAGTTTTTTATTATCTCCTGCCTTAGGAAGAATAAATTTGGCAGAGATTAATTTGCTAAAATCAAATGGACAGATAATTGTTTTATTATTTGATTTTAATTTTTTTCTAAGATCAATTATACAGAGCAATAATAGATCTTTATCACTTTCATCTAACTTCTTTTTAATTTCCACATTATGAAATCTAACTATACGACCATATGCAACTTGTAGATAATTTATATAAGCATGAGTTTGATCGGAAAGTATACTAAATACATCAATATTATTAAGTTTAGAGCTAACAACTGTTGATTTAGATTGATAGTTATCTAACAATGCTATTTTTTCTTTGATTTTCTGCGCATTTTCGAAATCCATTTTTTTAGAATACCTATGCATTTGTTTTTTTAAAAGCTTCTTAGACGGGGCAAATTTACCTTTGAGGATCTGTTTAACGGAGGAAATGTTAGAATTATAATCCTTTTCTGAAATAAAGTGTTCATTAGAATTACTATAATCGCCTATATGAAACCCAAGAATTATAATGTTGCCAGCTTTTTTTAACATACGAAGAGATAGCTCCTCCTTATTAGAATTTATTTGTTTTTCTGAAAGATTATAGTTGCTAATTCTTATAGGATATAGATTATTAATTAAATCAAGCAAAATATTAATAGTCTTATAATTTGTATATGGACCATAATATTCAGAGCCATCTTTAATCAATTTTCTAGTAAAGAAAATCCTAGGGAATCGCTCCTTTTTTATGCATATCCATGGATAGGTTTTGTCGTCTCTTAGCAATATATTGTATTTAGGCTGAAATTTTTTTATTAAAGAATTTTCTAGAAGAAGAGCATCAGATTCTGATGAGACGACAACATGCTTGATGTCATAAATATTTTGCACAAGGGCTTTAGTCTTTTGCGAGGGGAAGGTTTTCTGAAAATATGATGAAACACGATTTTTTAAATTTTTAGCTTTGCCTATATATATTATCTTATTGGAATCATTAAAGAACTGGTAAACCCCTGGAAGAGTTGGAATAGTAGCTAGCTTTAACTCAAAAGATTTTTTATTCACGATACTAAAATAATTCTTAATTTTAAACAAATAAAATTAAACCGATAAGTGGAGAGTGGAATAGTAATATCATTAATTATAACAGATCTATGTTTCATTTTTATTGCTTTTGGTATAAATGAGAATAATGCAAAATACTTATTGGCAGGGTACAATACTATGTCAAAAGAAGAAAAAGAAGCATTTGATCTTATAAATTATCTTAAATTTTTTAAAAAGTTTTTTATAAGCCTAACTATTTATTCAACATTGTTTTTTGCAATATTTTATATTGCTTTTGATGAGATAATAGCGCTTATTGCATATTGTGTCCCGATAGTTGTCACGACGCCATATATGATATATAAGGGCAATAAGTTTAAAATTAAAAAATAGCTTTAAGGAAAAACTTTTTTGTTGAAGACTATCATTATTCCTACCCCAGTACTAATTGCAGTGTCAGCAATATTAAATACAGGCTCAAAAAAAGTAAAACTTTCTCCTCCAATATAGGGGATCCAACTAGGCCAATTCCAGGCAAACATCGGGAACTGGAGCATGTCTACTACATGACCATAAAAAACAGACTCATACCCATTTCCTGGGCTAAAAACGGCAACATTTAGATAGCTATCAGTGAAAAGGAATCCATAAAAAACAGAATCAATAAGATTGCCAATTGCACCTGCAAGAACTAAAGAAATACTAATTATTAAAAGTTTGGTTTCTTTCTTTTTTATACTGTCATAAAGCCAATAAAATATTAGGGGAACGGCAAAAATTCTAAATAGAGTTAAGGCTAATTTGCCAGATCGTTCACTTATAATAGGAATAAAGTCGCTGATCTTAGCCCCCCAGGCCATTCCCTTATTTTCAATAAAGAGTATTTTAAACCAACCCCAGTCTAGAAGGGAGACATCTCCATAAAGGGTTAAGGGGAAATGAAGTTTTATATAAACTTTAGATAATTGATCTATTATTAAAACACCAAGAATTATTAAAATAGATTTATTTAAAGTCATATAAATGCATGATTAACAAGAAACTTGTTCTAAAGCTTAAGAGATCTTATTTTTAGCTTCAATGCTTAAAGTAGCATGAGGAACTAATGCTAATCTTTTTTTGTTTATTAATTTACCAGTTTCTCTACAAACCCCATAGGTTTTGTTTTCAATTCTTATTAGAGCAGCATTTAAATCTCTAATAAATTTTTCTTGTCTAATGGCAAGCTGGGTATTAGCTTCCTTTGACATAGTTTGTGAGCCTTCTTCAAACGCTTTGAATGTAGGAGAAGTATCTTCAGTCCCATTATTTCCATCATTCATATAAGCACTCTTTATTAGAGACAAATCTTTTTGCGCTTTTTCAATTTTTTCTTCAATTAAAGTTTTAAATTTTTTTAAATCTCTATCAGAATATCGTGTAATCGCCATTGTTAATTGTTTTTATGGATACTTAACTTAGTATTTATATTATCAAATTTAATTTCAACTCCTTCATTTATAGATTCTACAAGAATTAAATCAACTGCTAAAGTTTCATTTACTATATAGTCTCTGTTCTCAAAAATAGCTTTTTCAATTAGATTATTCTTCTGAATTTTTAAAATAATTTTATCTGTTACTAATAAGCCAATTTCTTTTCTCTGGTTTTGAATTCTATTTACTAGCTCTCGCGCTATTCCTTCATTTATTAATTCTTTATTTAATTGAATGTCTAATGCGACTGTTATATTGTTTTCAGAGGCAACTAACCAACCTTCAATATCTTCGGAAATTACTTCAAAATCTAATGCTTCAAGGGCAACTTTATTAGAATTAATTTCTAAACAAATTTGTTCCCCCTTCTCTATTTTGTTTATTTCTTTATCTCCAAACTCTTTAATTTGATTAGTAGCTTGAGATAATAATTTTCCCAATTTAGGGCCTAGTCTTTTGAAGTTTGGCTTAACTTTTTTAATTAAAATTCCGGAAGAATTGCTTATAAGATCAATCTCTTTGACATTTACTTCTGACTTTATAAGGTCAGAAATTTCTTCAAGTTCTGTTTTTTCAGCTTTAGAAGAAAATGGTATCATTACTTTAGAAAGAGGTTGTCGAACCTTAATTTTTTCTTTTTTTCGAAGAGATAAAATTAAGGAACAGATTATTTGTGTTTTCCGTATTTTTTTTTGTAATTCGGGATCTATGAATTCACTTTTTGAAGCTGGGAAATTAGCATGATGAACTGAATTAAACGAATTAAAATTAGTGTTTGAGATCAGGTCACAATATAAACGATCCATAAAAAATGGAGCAATAGGAGATGATATTTTAGCTGTTTCTATTAAACATGTAAATAAAGTTTGATAGGCACTAATCTTATCTTTCTCATAGGTTCCTTTCCAAAATCTTCTCCTAGAAAGTCTTACATACCAATTGCTTAGATACAATTGCACAAATTTTGAAATTGCCCTTGCTGCTTTAGTTGGTTCATAATTGGAATAATGATTATCAACTTCAAAAATTAAAGAATGTAATTCGGAGATTATCCACCTATCTAACTCAGGCTTTAAAGAATTTTTAATTTCTTTTTCATTAAAGTTAAAATTATCTATGTTAGAATAAAGAGAGAAAAAGGAATATATATTGTACAATGTGCCAAAAAACTTACGCTTACTTTCTTCAATTCCATCAATATCAAATTTTAAATTATCCCATGGATTAGCATTGCTAATCATATACCATCTCGTTGCATCGGGGCCAAATTTTTCTATAGTTTTAAATGGATCCACTACATTTCCTAGCCTTTTGGACATTTTTTGACCGTTTTTATCTAAAACAAGACCATTTGAGATCACATTTTTATAGGAAATAGATTCAAAAACCATTGAACTAATAGCATGTAGAGTATAAAACCAGCCCCTAGTTTGATCTACTCCTTCTGCGATATAATCAGCAGGAAATGCAATATTGTCATCAATCATTTCTTTATTTTCAAAGGGGTAATGCCATTGTGCATATGGCATAGATCCAGAGTCAAACCAAACGTCAATTAAATCAGGCTCACGATACATTCTTTTTTTATTTTTTGATGATAGAATTATTTGATCTACAATGTTTTTATGAAGATCAATTTGGTCATAATTTAAATCACTCATGTCATCAACTTGAAAAGAATCAAATGGATCCACTTTCATAAAGCCCAAGCTTATAGATTTGGTAATTTCACATTTTAATTCTTCAATAGATCCAATTATTATGGTTTCTTTTGAATCCTCGGTTCTCCAAATTGGCAGAGGAATACCCCAAAACCTTGATCTTGAAAGATTCCAATCATTGGCATTAGAAAGCCAGTTCCCAAACCTTCTATCTCCAGTAGATTTAGGTTTCCAATTAATAGATTGGTTGAGTTTAATCAATAGATTTTTCTTTTCCGTTACTTTAATAAACCAAGAATCTAATGGGTAGTATAATATAGGCTTGTCAGTTCTCCAGCAGTTAGGATAACTGTGCACGTATTTTTCGACTTTAAACGCTTTATTTTCTTCTTTTAGTTTTATAGCAATTTCAACATCTACAGATCTTTCAGGAACTTTATCGTTACTGCTATAGTACTCATTTTTTACATATTTTCCCCCTAAACTGCCTAGTTCAGGCCTAAATTTGCCCTGTAGATCTACTAGAGGGACTAATTGTTGATTCTCATCATATATTAACATGGGAGGAACCTCAGGAATAGCCTCTTTGGCAGCTTTTGCATCATCTGCTCCAAATGTTGGTGCCGTATGAACAATTCCTGTACCATCTTCTGTAGTCACAAAATCACCACCAATAACTCTAAAAGCATTTTCAGCATTTTCAAAAGGAAGCGGGGCTTCATTCCATAGTTGTTCATATTTAATTCCAATTAATTCAGTACCGTTAAATGTCTTTTTTAAATAATAAGGAATTTTACTTTTTTGCTTAGAGCCCAACTTAAGCATTGATTCGTTTTCAACTTGAATAAAAGGACCTAAAAAAACCTTTGAGACTAAATCTTTAGCTAAAATTACATGAATTGGTTTTTTTGTGTATTGATTAAAACTAGAAACAAGAGCATATTTAATTTTAGGATTCACAGTCAAAGCAGTATTTGAAGGCAAAGTCCATGGCGTAGTAGTCCATGCCAAAAAATAAACAGAATCACCTTGTTGGATAGAATCTGGCAAAGTAGTATTAATAGCTTTAAATTGAGCTGTTACAGTCGTGTCGGTTACATCTTGATATGTTCCCGGCTGATTTAATTCATGAGAGCTTAAGCCAGTTCCCGCTTTAGGCGAATATGGCTGGATAGTATATCCTTTATAAATTAACCCTTTATTAAACAGGTTTTTTAGAAGCCACCAAACAGACTCAATATATTTAGGTTTATAAGTTATATAGGGATTTTCCATATCAACCCAATAACCCATTTTTTTTGTTAATTCATTCCATACATCAGTATAACGCATTACAGCTTTTTTACAAGCTTTATTATAATCTGCAATAGTTATAGATTCTCCAATATCTTCTTTAGTAATTCCAAGCTCTTTTTCAACACTTAGTTCGATTGGGAGGCCATGTGTGTCCCAACCTGCCTTTCTGGTTACTTGAAAGCCTTTTAATGTTTTGTATCGACAAAAAATATCTTTTATACTTCTAGCCATAACATGGTGAATGCCAGGCATGCCATTCGCAGAAGGGGGCCCCTCGTAAAAAACATATTTTGGACATCCTTCCCTGAGAATTATACTTTTTTCAAAAGATTGATTGGATTCCCAATCTTTTAGAATTTCTTTGGCGATTTGCGAAAGATTCAAACTTTTATATTCTTTAAAAGCCATTTACTTAAATGAATTTTTGATAGAAGCGAAAGTAACCATTTTAGATGAAATTTTTTAGAACTTATGCTCTAAAACGATATTTAAGTTTCTTCCAGGGGATGATATGCCTGAAGCAAATTCTCTATAATGAATGTCAAATAGATTATCAAAAATTAAGGTAGCTTTTAAGTTATTTGAAATTTTATATGAAGAGGAGATTTTAAAAATTCCCCATGAGGGCATCCCATAATAATTGGGATCTTTATCATTGTAACCTAATAATGGTGTCTCTTCAAGGCCATCTTCTCCTCCAGAGCTATAATTTTCTGGATTCTTAGGCCCTGAAAACTTGTAGGATAATTGGGTTTTAAAATTAGAATTAACCCACTTTAAATAAAAAGATCCAAATAAAGGAGATATTGAAGGCAAAGGATAAGGGTTTCTAACGCTGCCACCTTCTGTATAGGTAATATTACTTTTAAAAGCTAAATTTTTTAGGATTGAGGCTTCTGCATCAATCGAGAAACCATATATGTATGCTCTTCCAATATTGATATTTGCCATAGTTTTTACCTCTTCAGAATCATAAAGTATTGTTTTAGGGTCTTCAGTTGATGTATCGTTCAAAATTTCAAAAAAATCTCTAATAATATGATCTGTAATATGAGTATAATAAAGGTTAAGAGAAAAAACATTCCCTTTATTATTATAAAATTTTTTAAAACCTAATTCAGAGTTGTAAGCATATTCTGGCTTTAGGTGCTTATTTGGAACAGAAAGGAGACCCCTATTTTCTCTTATTTTACCCATATCATCAATGTTCGGAGATCTGAACCCGCTGGAAAAATTAGTGCTTATTTGCCAATCATTATTTGACCTATAAACATAGCCAAGACTTCCTGTTAAAGATGAATTTTGTGTTTTTATAGCATTTAAATTAGCATCAATTAAAGCTTCTTCTAACCAATTGGCATTTAACAACGTGTATGTATATCTCATGCCAAAATTAATATTAGAGTTCTTAGAAAGATCTTTTCTAAATTCATAATAGGAGGCCACCGTGCTATAATTGCTTCCATCACTTGGATATCTAGTTGGAATTTTAAATATGGAATTAGATTTATTAATACCAGAAATAGAATTGTTTAGTTTAGTTAGGGGAGTTCCATAAGCGATTGAATGTACATTATTGTAAGTATATTCAACCCCATAAGATAACGAAGAGAACCCAGCCTGTTCCCTAATAAAATCAGCATTTATAGAAAAAACCTCTACATCTTCTATTTGTGAGTTCAAAGCAAGAGATTGAAATTTCCTATTATGTCTAGATTCATTAATCTTTTGAAATGCAACAACTATAGCCCCTCTTTTTAACCAGTTATTGTTTTTTGAAAAATTATAAGCAGTTGATAAAAGTGTCCTTTTCTGAGGGCCATAGTACCATTGAGCATACTTTAGATTTTCAGAAGAATTATATTCATTCAGTTTATCATAACGATCTATATTTGACGACTTGGAGTGCTGAAAGTTAAAAATCAAATTGGCGCTTTCAGAAACTTTATAATTAATTTTTTGTAATAAATCAAATTGAGAATAAGCAGTGTTTTTTTGAATAGTAGGATTTTTATTTAAAATACTCTCAGTATTAAATTTTTCTTTATTAAGAGAGTGCTTGTTTAATCCCCAATTTTTAAAACCATGATTTCGGGTTTTCCCCATAATAATATCGCCAAAATCAGAGTAAGAGAAACTAGTAAAACTTGCCCAATTTTCCTTACTATATTCGAAATTTAGATTGCTGATCATATGATTTAAATGAGTATTATAGGATTCTAAGCCTTTAATAGTCCATTTCTTTTCATTATTAATCTTAGGTTTTATTGTATAGAAATGAACTACCCCGCCAAGAGCATCTGATCCGTAACCTACAGAAGCTGGTCCAAAAATAATTTCAGTTCTTTCAAGTGTATACGGATCAATTGTTATCGCGTTTTGAAGATGGCCAGACCTGTATATGGCATTATTCATTCTAACTCCATCCACAACAATCAAGACTCGATTGGCTTCAAAACCTCTGAGAACAGGACTGCCTCCACCTCCTTGAGATTTTTGAATTCTGATGTAGGGACTGATTTCCAAAAGATCTGCGCCGGTGGCAACAGCTCCAATTTCAATTTCTTTTTGAGAGATTATCCCCACTTGTTCGGCAATTTTGTCCCTTGTGGCTTGCGATCGCGCCACAGAAAGAACCACTTCCTCCAAGATTTCATCCTCGGAAGTCATTTGGATTATTTTTTTTCCCTCCAATATGTCGAGCATTGGAATCAACAAGGATTGATATCCTAGCAACTTAAAATTGATTCTTCCTTTGGCAGGAAAAGCTTGTAAATTAACTTTTCCCAAACCATCCGTAACCTCGTTGATATCTCCATTTTCAGAAAAAAGGGTTACGTTTTCTAAGGCTTCACCTGTCACAGCATCCTCTACCCAAACTTTCTGACCCCAGAGGTTGTGGAGGATAGAGAGGGAAGCCAAAACGGCAAGAAGACAATTACTATCGAAATATTTCATGGAGTATATCGACTGATTTTATTTTTCCAAAACCATGTAAATGTAAATTAAAATAATCTATCAATACACCCAACACTTTTATTCTAAGCACGTTTGGAATCGATATGTCATCTAATGTGTCAAAATTAGTGCCAAGTAATTCTTTGAATGCCAAAGCTAAGTCACCTCCGATGAGATATTTAGATGGGGAAGCGCCACAAAAACAACCACTTTCCAAATCAAAATAATTTTCTTCCATCTCCGACTGATTGGGATAAAATCCAAGATGTTGACTTAGTTCCATCATAAATTTTAAATGAAAAAGAGGAGAAAACCTTTTGGCCTCAAGATGAATAACGTTTTTTTGAATAAAATGATATAAAGAGGGATTAGGAGCACCTTCTTCCGTAATTACCCTTGTCAATACTTCAGACAAAAACAGCACTACCGCATTTTTTTTGATATCCGATGGAATTTCGATTAAGGGGAAATGAATACGGGCTTCCTTTATGTAGTATAATCCTTCACTGTTTTCATTTTTTACTTGAGTAATTAAACGGATGAGGCTAAGGGGTTGAAACAGGGACTTTTTTAACCCTGCTTTTTTGGAGGAGAGTATGCCTTTCAAGAGAAAGGATTTCAGCCCTAATTCTTTACAATAGCATCTTGCGATAAGGCTAGAGTCTCCGTATTTGAGGGTACTAAGAACAATGGCATTGGTTTCAATCAGCATGTTCGATGGAGATTTAAACCACTCCTTGGGCAAGCATGGCATCGGCCACTTTTACAAAGCCCGCAATATTAGCTCCTTTTACATAATTCACATAACCATTTTCATTTCCATAATCTAAGCAAGACTGATGAATATCTGCCATAATGGATTTTAATTTGTCATCGACCTCCTGACGAGTCCAGTTATACCGCAGTGAGTTTTGAGCCATTTCTAAGCCAGAAACAGCGACTCCTCCAGCATTGGAGGCTTTTCCAGGAGCGAAAAGAATTTTGTGATTGGTGAATTCGTGAATGGCTTCGGGGGCGGAAGGCATATTGGCTCCTTCTCCCACACAAATACAACCATTCTTTATCAATATAGCAGCATCTTTTTGGTTCAATTCATTCTGGGTGGCACAAGGTAGGGCAACTTCACAAGGAACTTTCCATGGAGTCTTTTTCGCTACGAATTTTGCCTGGGGATATTTTTCAAGATAGGCGTTGATACGGGCTCTATTGATGTTTTTGAGTTCCATTACATGCGCCAATTTTTCTTCGTCTATGCCATCGGAATCATAGATGTATCCAGAGGAATCAGAAAGGGTCAAAACTTTGGCACCTAGTTGAATGGCTTTTTCGGCGGCATACTGAGCGACATTTCCACTCCCTGAGATTACCACCTTTTTACCCTTTAATCCAGTGCCATTATGCTCCATCATTTTTTCAACAAAATAGACGACTCCATAGCCCGTTGCCTCAGGTCTTATCAATGAGCCTCCCCAAGAAATGCCTTTTCCGGTCAATACACCCGTAAACTCATTTTTCAATCTTTTGTATTGTCCAAACATGTACCCAATTTCTCTACTGCCCACTCCGATATCTCCTGCTGGAATATCTCGATTGGGTCCAATGTGACGGAACAATTCTGTCATAAAACTTTGACAAAAACGCATCACCTCTGTATCTGTCCTTCCTTTGGGATTAAAATCTGACCCTCCTTTTCCGCCTCCCATGGGTAGGGTAGTTAAGCTGTTTTTAAAAATTTGTTCAAAAGCCAAAAATTTCAAAACACTAAGGTTTACACTGGGGTGGAACCGCAACCCTCCTTTGTAGGGGCCAATGGCAGAATTCATTTCTATTCTGTAACCACGGTTCACTTGAATTTCCTCCTGGTCATCTATCCAAGCCACTCGAAAAGAAACCACACGTTCGGGTTCTACCATTCGCAAAAGTATATTTTGCCCATAGTAAACATCATTTTTCACAATGTAGGGAATAACGGTTTCCGCGACTTCGGTCACGGCCTGCATGAATTCGGGTTCATTCTGATTTTTTTTGTTGACCTCAGCCAAAAAATCTTTGATTACTTTATCCATGATAATTGATTTTTGATCAATTAAAAATACATTTTTATAATGGAAAGAGGTTGATGTTTTAGCCAAAAAGCGCTACGATCAAAGCTTCAATTTTTGAAACGGCCAAAATCTTGATTTCCCCGTTTTGCTTGCTGACTTTGGCAAACTTGGAAATCACAATGGTGTCAAACCCTAATTTTGAGGCTTCCTGTATTCGTTGTTCTGTTTTAGGTACGGGTCTGATTTCTCCCGATAGTCCTACTTCGGCCGCAAAACAAAAGTTCTCAGAAACATCGATGTCATGATAGCTAGATAAGATGGCAACGATTACGGCCAAATCTATAGCTGGATCAGCAATAGAAATTCCTCCCGTAATATTGATAAAAACATCTTTAGTTCCCAAGGCAAAACCCGCTCTTTTTTCCAAAACAGCCAATAACATGTTGAGTCTTTTGGTATTGTATCCAGTGGTGGTTCTTTGGGGAGTTCCATAAACAGCAGTGCTAACCAAGGCTTGAATTTCGATCATTAAAGGACGAATACCCTCTATAGTAGCAGCGATGGCGTGACCACTTAATTTTTCATCTTTTTCTGAAATCAAGAGTTCACTGGGATTACTGACGGCCCTTAATCCTTTGGATTGCATCTCGTAAATTCCGATTTCGGAAGTAGCACCAAAGCGATTTTTTTGTGTTCTCAAGATGCGGTAAATGTGATTGCGGTCTCCCTCGAAATGTAAAACCACATCGACCATATGCTCCAGTATTTTTGGGCCTGCAATTTGGCCGTCTTTGGTGATGTGTCCTACCAGAAAAACGGGAACGTGAGTCTCTTTGGCAAATTTGATGAATTCGGCCGTACATTCTTTGATTTGAGAAACACTACCAGGACTACTATCGATATAATCGGTGTGTAAGGTTTGCACAGAATCGATGATGACCAATTCAGGTGCCAAGGCCTCAATTTGGGTAAATATATTTTGGGTTTTGGTTTCACTGAGCACATAACATTGATCCGATGAGGCATCCATCCTGTCCGAGCGAATTTTGATCTGTCGCTGGCTTTCCTCCCCAGAAACATAAAGAACCTTACAGCCAACTGTCATGGCAATTTGTAACAATAGAGTTGACTTCCCAATACCAGGTTCTCCCCCCAAAAGCATCAGTGCTCCGGGAATGATTCCACCCCCCAAGACTCGATTCAACTCAGGATCTCCTGTATTTACTCTTGATTCTGAAGAAATTTCAATCTCCTCAATTTTGAGTGGTTTGGAAACCACACTGGATTTTTTTTCGCTTTTCCAATTTTTTTTATCGGGCTTTTCCATGACTTCCTCGGTCAAAGTATTCCATTGTTTACAGGAATTGCACTGGCCTTGCCATTGGGCGTGTTGAGTACCACAACTTTGACAAAAAAAAGAGGTTTTGATTTTGCTCATATAAATAGACAAAAAATGATTTTATTTTTTGCTATTAATCAAAGGTAATGCAAAAAATGCCATGGCACCAAAAGTCACTATCATGAGTGTTTGGCAAGTCCACATGATCCATCCAAAGGCCAAGCTCGATTCTTTGGAAATACCAAAGGCAATTAAAACAAGCGATACAGAATAGGGGTAGATTCCAACACCTCCATTGGTAGCAGAAATGGAAAGCCCCCCAACAACAAAGGCTGGAATCATGGCGTTCATTCCAAGGTTAACGGTTTCGGGGATAGAAAATTTGATAACCCAAAACATCAAGACATACATCAGCCAGATGAAAAAAGTATGTGCAATAAAAAGCCCTTTATTCTCCATAAGTTTGATGGACAACATTCCTTCCCAAATGCCTTGAAAAAACTGCTTTATTTTCTCAATTAAGGGATGGGTAGACAGGAGAAAATATTTTCGAAATAGGATTAAGCCAATGACGACAAGGACAAAACCGACACCCATCTGTAAGAAGTTCATATTTTCGATTTTCAGGTAGTCGACAATCAAATCATATTGTAAGGCCAAAGCCAATACAATACAGCCTACCAGCAAGACAAGATCCACGACCCTTTCGGCTATAACGGTTCCAAATCCTTTTTGAAAGGGAATATTTTCATAACGATCCATGGCCGTGGCTCGAAGTAATTCTCCTGAACGGGGAATTCCTAAATTGGAGAAATAACCAATCAGGACAGCCAAAACAGAATTGATTGTTTTGGGTCGATAACCTAATGGAGCTAGAAGAAACTGCCAGCGTACTGCTCTGGAAATATGACTCAGGACTCCAAAAAAAGCAGAAAGCAACACAAATCGATAATCTGCATTTTTGATGTACTTAAAAATGTTGGTGCGGTCTTCGGGGGTAGTATTTTGGTAACTGAGATAAATAAAAAACATCCCTATGGCTAATGGAATTATTTTTTTTGAAAGTGAAAGGACTTTCTTCAATGTTTTAAGTTAAGCGGTTGGTGTTTTCGTCTGGAAAAACAACGGTAGGCTTAAATTTTTTGGCCTTCTCAAACTCCATTTGAGCGTATCCAATAATGATGATAATGTCTCCTTTTTGAACTTTTCTGGCGGCAGGACCATTGAGAGTGACTTCTCCAGCCCCTCTTTTTCCTTCTATGATATAGGTTTCCAATCGAACGCCATTGTTGATATTGACAACTTGTACCTTTTCACCTACAACAAAATTAGCGGCATCGATTAGGTCACGGTCTATAGTAATACTTCCGATATAGCTCAAATCGGCATCGGTTACTTTGACTCTATGAATTTTTGATTTTAATACTTCTATTAACACGCCACAAATTTAGTCATTTAAGACATATCCAAATTATCTATGAGCCTAATTTTTCCCAAATGGACTGCGATGAATCCCCTTCCTTTGGAAGCAGGTTGATCCAAAGGAATTTCTTTTAAGGTATTAGGGTCTGTTATTTTGAAGTAATCCAGTGCCATTGTCTCATATTTATCAAAAAAAGCAGCAACTTTATTTTGGAGTGTTTGATAAGTATATTTTTTAGCATTTGATTTAACAAATTGTAGTGCTTCAAAAGGTTTAACGGCCAGTTTCCGCTCGTTGGAAGACAACAGACGATTTCGGGAACTCATGGCGAGCCCGTCACTTTCTCTTATAATAGGGCAGCCTACGATTTTAGTTTTCAAGCCCAATGATTGGGTCATATTATCTATGATACGTAATTGTTGAAAATCCTTTTCTCCAAAATAGGCATTGTCTGGAAGGAAGGTTGACAGGAAATGAGACACTACAGTGGCCACCCCTTGAAAATGCCCTTTTCTTTTTTCACCTTCCATCACCTCATCTAAGCCTCCTAAATCGAAAGATTTCGAGCTAACAGCATTACCATATATATCTCCCGCTTTAGGAACATAGACCAATATATTACCATTGTATTGTTTGATTTTCTGCAAATCAGAATCTAGGCTTACAGGATAATTATCAAGGTCGGCTTTGTCCTCAAATTGAGTAGGATTGATGAAAATGCTGATTAATACATTATGATTTTCTATTAAAGCTTTTTCAATTAGAGACAGATGTCCCATGTGAAGTGCACCCATGGTGGGCACCATTCCCAGAGGTTGTATTTCATTGGCCAAATGCTCAACCAAAGATTGGGACGTGTTAAAAATTTTCATTTAATAAAAAATTAACAGGCCTAAAGATACAGAATTCGGCATATTCCGTTTAATTTTTGTAATTTCGCAAAACTTTATCCCCTTGATTAATAGAGAGTTTATGAAAGACAAAAAGGTTCTTAATATCTCGTCTGAAGTGGTTCCATACCTCCCGCAGACCAATCAAGCCATCAATTCCTTTGAAATTCCCAAAAACATAAATGATCATGGAGGTCAAACCCGGATATTCATGCCACGTTATGGCCTGATTAATGAAAGAAGGCACCAACTTCATGAAGTAATACGCCTTTCTGGAATGAATTTGGTCATTAACGATGTTGATATGCCTTTAATTATTAAAGTAGCCTCCATTCCCAAAGAAAGAATGCAGGTCTATTTTATTGACAATGAAGAATATTTTAAAAGACGCGCCGTACTGAGGGATGAAAATCAAGTCCTTTTTACAGATAACGATGAAAGGATGATTTTTTTTACCAAAGGAGTTATCGAAACTGTAAAAAAACTAAACTGGTCTCCTGATATTATTCATTTACATGGATGGTTTACTAGTCTTTTTCCGCTCTACCTCAACACTTATTACAAAGATGAACCTATATTTGCTAGTAGTAAAATAGTAACTTCTGTGTATGCTAAAGATTTTGAGGGACCGCTTTCAGATCAATTTCACAAGAAAGTCGCTTTTGATGATATTTCGGATCAATTAACCGAACCTTTGCAAAAGGCTCATTTTGAAAATCTGTCCCAATTGAGTTTAAATTTTTCTGATGCTTATGTGATGGCAGATGCTAACACGCCCAAATCCATTCAAGTCTATTCTAAAGAAAGAGAAATTCCAGGCCTCAGTTATGAAGAATCTCAAAAAGAGGATGCTTTTGTTCATTTCTACTCTAATCATATTTTAAAATAACCAATGTATTTTTTAAGGATGTCCATCAATTTTGCGACTGTTCTTTTGCTTGCCTCTATTGTGCTTTTGTCTTGTGATAAGGACTACCATACTGCAGGATCAGAGCTTTTACGAGGCACAGCCCTTGAGTCTAAATCTTATATTGCTCCTGTCTTCTCCTACCAAAGTAAGGTCAATTACTTCCAGACTGATGGCCTCCCCTTGGCACAGTTGGGTAAGATTGAATTGGCTGGTCTGGGAACTTCTGAGGCAAGTATAACTGCAAAATTGGTAGCTTCTATCAACCCTATTTTTGGGAACTACTCTCACGACATGGAAGAGGATGGGGATGAGTTTATTCCTGAACTTATAGATGAAAATGAGACCGTTACGGAAGTATATCTTGAAATACCATTCTTTAACAACCTTGATGACAAAGATGGCGACGGGGTTGTAGATCGGCTGGATATCGATCCAGAGGACCGGGAGAGTGATACGGATGGTGATGGGGTTAATGATTATGATGAATCTATTGCTAATCTTAATCCTTTGAGTGAAGACAGTGATGGTGATGGAATTTTAGATGATATTGACCTAGACAATGAGGGATATGATGCTGAAAATAAAGTTTACCAAATTGATTCCATTTATGGAAATCGAGAAGCTACTTATAACTTAAAGGTATATGAGCTTAAATATTTTTTGTCTCAATACGATCCCGAAACAGATTTTGAAAAAGAATCAAAATTTTTCTCCAACACAGATTTTTACGAAAGAGGGTTTTCAGGAAAGACACTTCACGATAGTTCCTATCAACTTAATTTTGAAGAATTGCGCTTCAATTATAAGGAAGATGATCCAGAGACTGAAGATGTAGATGAACGTGAAAAGGTGGGAGCTAGACTCACCCCACGCATTAGAATCCCTTTGCAAAAAGAATTCTTCCAAGAGAAAATTTTAGATTTTGAGGGGCAATCAGTTTTTTCAAACCCTGATAGCTTTTCAAAACATCTCAGAGGACTCATCATCAAAACTGATGGTTTTAGTGATGATTTATACATGTTATTAGACATCAGTAATGCTCAAGTTAGAATAGAATACGAATATGACGAGGTGAATACCAACAGCACCGCTGATACTTCAGACGACACCACTGAAAAGGCATCAAAAACCTATATGCTCAATTTCGGTTTTCATTTTAACACCATAAAAAATGAGAACTACAACAGCCAAGTTGATCAAGAAATTCTTGCTAGCCAAGGCAATATGCCTTCCGAGAAAATTTATCTGAGTGGTAATGGATTGTTTTCTACCCTAAGATTATTTGAAGAAGACAGTGAAGGAGAGCGCATTTTGGATGAGTTGAGAGAAAACCAGTGGATGATCAACGAGGCCAACTTGGTGCTGTACATAGATCAGGATCAATACAATACTTTGGAGCAATCACAATTGCCCGATCGACTTTATTTGTACAAATACAATACTGGATTTCCTCTCAGCGATTTTAGCATTGACAATACGGTAAACAATGAGAAAAAAAACAGAGACAAATACATTTATGGAGGCATATTGGAACACGACGATGATGATCGACCTTACAGGTATAAATTTAAGATCACGGATCATGTTAATCGACTGTATAGAAATGACTCCACCAATATAGTTTTAGGCTTGGTACCAGCCGGCGGACTTACTCTACTTACTTCTAAAATAGCAGAGACCGTTGACCAAGAATTCATTAAATATCCTGCTACTGCCGTTGTCAATCCAAAAGGGGTTATTCTTCACGGTTCTAAAAGTCAAAATCACCCCGATGGACGTTTAAAACTCGAAATTTACTACACAGAATACTAGTACAAAAGCTTTCTTGCCCCAATTCTATGCTGAATATTTTAAACAAAATAAGTTAATCTTATATAAAATATTTATATAATAGTAATATACTATATCAACAAAAATATTATTTTAATATAGCGTTAGAAATTACACTATATTTTAAATGCATAACAAAAAACTATCAAAAATTATTAATTGATAAATATTGTCTGATATACAATAGACTAATGCAGCCAACTGTGTTAATAACTGCTATTATCCAGCCCCAAAAGACAGCGCTGAATAGAAAAATACTTCCCCACCAAAATAGAAATAAAAATAAGCTAGCACACAATTTAATAGAGCTATAGAAGACAATGTCTTTAAAAAGTCTAAAATTCTTTTTAAGATCAATAGAGGGGGTAGATTTGGAATTGAAAACAATTTAATAACCACAGTGTGCCATTTTTTTGTATTCCTTATTTTTTTTGGCTCGAGACTTTGTACTTCAATTCCCTCTTTGAGTTCCTGAAAAGACCTACGATGAGTATTCTGGTTGTGAATTAACTTTTTTTGTGCATCATAATGTTCATCTCTATCAGGAAGCCACATGCATTTCTTCATGGCCAGCCCTAACTCATCCCTTATGGTATTGATTATTGTAGGTTTTTCATTTTCTACTTCAGTAAAACGGCTTATTGCGATAGCTTCACCAAAAACCAAATGGAGATAACACAATGGAGACATACGGTGGCCGTAATTGATGCCTATGGGTACAATATAGATGGGGTTTTTTGATTGCTGTTGTGTTTCATAGGCCAATCGACTGCTTCCTTTGGACAAAGTTTGCAGAAAGAATTCACTGTGATGTGATGCTTCTGAAAACATCATTATATATTCACGGTTTGAAAGAAGACTCTTGCAACTTTCAAAAATAGCCTCATTTTTTTTAAGATTGGAATAACCATTTCTAATCCGGTAAACGGGCAACATAGTTAGTCCATCCATAAACCATTGTAA
>JABGXI010000030.1:0-3726 GCA_018675855.1 Flavobacteriaceae bacterium
AGCAGCAAAAAATCGTTTAGCGATACTAGCGGCCACTGGAGAACAATATGTTCGCCTTTATGCTCAAACCCAAGGAGAGGTGACAGCTATCGTTACAACTGCTATTAAGCTTACTCCCTCACTAAAACAACTGGTTTTAGATAAAGCAAAAGGAATAACAAAAGAAAACGTTCAACTTGAAAATAAAATCGATCCAGAAATTATAGGTGGATTTATTTTAAAGATTGGTGATTTACAATATGATGCGAGCATTTCACATCAGTTAAAATCAATAAAAGAAACATTAATAAACACGAATTCGATCTAAAATAAACGATCATGGCAGATGTAAACCCCGCTGAAGTTTCAGCAATACTAAAAAAACAATTATCCGGTTTTAGCTCAGCATCCGCTTTGGATGAGGTAGGAACGGTATTAGAGGTGGGAGATGGTATTGCCCGCGTGTTTGGCCTTTCCAATGCACAATATGGCGAATTAGTTTCTTTTGATAAAGGCCTTGAAGGAATGGTGCTTAACCTAGAAGAAGATCACGTAGGAGTTGTACTATTAGGTCCTTCCAAAGGTGTTAAAGAAGGAGATACCGTAAAAAGAACCCAACGAATTGCCTCTATTAAAGTTGGAGAAGGTGTTGTGGGTCGAGTTGTTAATACATTAGGAAATCCTATTGATGGAAAAGGAGATTTACAAGGAGAACTTTTTGAAATGCCTTTAGAGCGAAAAGCACCTGGGGTAATTTTTCGACAGCCGGTAAATGAACCTCTTCAAACAGGCATTAAATCAATTGATGCTATGATTCCTGTTGGTCGTGGTCAAAGAGAATTGGTTATTGGTGACCGTCAAACTGGTAAAACAACTGTTTGTATTGACACAATTTTAAACCAGAAAGAATTTTACGATGCGGGTGAGCCTGTTTATTGTGTTTACGTTGCTATTGGTCAAAAAGCATCTACAGTTGCAGGTATTGCAAAAACATTAGAAGATAAAGGCGCAATGGCCTACACAACTATTGTAGCTGCAAACGCATCTGATCCTGCACCAATGCAGGTTTACGCCCCTTTCGCAGGAGCAGCAATTGGAGAGTATTTCAGAGACACCGGAAGGCCTGCATTAATTATTTATGATGACCTTTCAAAGCAAGCAGTAGCTTACCGTGAAGTTTCTCTTTTATTACGCCGCCCTCCAGGAAGGGAAGCTTATCCTGGGGATGTTTTTTATCTTCATTCTCGTTTATTAGAGCGTGCGGCAAAAGTTATTGCAGATGATAATATTGCTAAAGAAATGAATGATCTTCCTTCTTCTTTAAAAGAAAAGGTAAAAGGAGGAGGTTCATTAACGGCACTTCCTATTATTGAAACTCAAGCAGGAGATGTTTCGGCATATATTCCAACTAATGTAATTTCAATTACAGATGGTCAAATTTTTCTCGAGTCCGATTTATTTAACTCTGGAGTTCGCCCTGCAATTAATGTGGGAATTTCAGTATCTCGTGTAGGAGGTAATGCTCAGATTAAATCCATGAAAAAAGTATCTGGAACACTAAAGTTAGATCAAGCTCAGTTTCGTGAATTAGAAGCATTTGCAAAATTTGGTTCTGATTTAGACGCAGTTACCCTAAATGTAATTGAAAAAGGAAGGCGTAATGTTGAAATACTTAAGCAATCTCAAAATGATCCTTTTACTGTAGAAAATCAAACAGCTATTATTTATGCGGGGTCTAAAAATCTATTACGCAACGTTCCGGTAAATCAAGTAAAAGCTTTTGAAAGAGCGTATTTGGAGGAATTAAATGTTAAACATCGTGACACATTAGACACCATCAAATCAGGAAAACTAACAGACGAGGTTTTGGACACCTTAAACACAGTTGCTAAAATAATTTCAGCTCAATTTGAATAAACTGTTATGGCTAATTTAAAAGAAATTCGGAATAGGATAGCATCAGTCTCATCAACAATGCAAATTACATCTGCCATGAAAATGGTTTCAGCAGCAAAATTAAAGAAAGCCCAAGACGCTATCACTGCCATGCGGCCATATTCAGATAAGTTAACAGAGCTTATTCAAAATTTAAGTGGGTCAATTTCCGGAGACACTCCAAATCCGTTCACACAAGAACGACCCACAAAAAATACCCTTGTTGTGGCTATTACATCTAACCGCGGATTATGTGGAGGATTTAATTCTAACATCATTAAGGCAGTTACACAATATGTCAATGACCAAACCAATGAAAAGGTTTCGGTAATGACTTTAGGTAAAAAAGGGAATGATATTTTAGCTAAAACAAATACAATAGCCTCTAATGATAATAGTATTTTTGATGATCTTAGTTTTACTAAAAGTAGTGATATAGCTCAAAGTTTTATGGATTCTTTTGCTGCAAAAGAATATGATAAGGTAGTTGTTCTATATAACCGCTTCAAAAATGCTGCCACCCAAATAGTTACAACAGAGACACTTCTTCCTATTATTTCAAAAAAAGTAGAACTTGAAACAAGCTCAACAGATTATATTTTTGAACCAACACAAGAAGAAATTGTTAATCAATTATTGCCCAAAAGCATAAAAATGCAGCTTTTCAAAGCCCTAAGAGATTCTTTTGCCAGTGAACACGGTGCTAGAATGACAGCTATGCACAAAGCAACAGACAATGCCACAGAAATGCGAGACCAGCTTAAATTGACATACAACAAAGCCCGTCAGGCGTCAATCACAAATGAAATTCTAGAAATTGTAGGAGGTGCAGAAGCACTTAACACTTAAAAATGAGCTTTATATAAATTATAAAGTCATTTAGAAGTTTTTCTACTTAATTATTCCATTGCAAAGTTTTTTCATTATTATTTTATTAAGAAAGCCAGCACGAGAAATGTTTTTATTAGAAAACAAAAAGAATGTTTAATCGGGTTTAAAATTAAGTAAAAGTTTCTTTTTTGTATTTATCTTGCTCTTAAAATTTATCATTTTAAAATGACTGCTATGAAACACAAATCATTATTTTGGTTACAAGGACTTTTTCTTCTAATCCTTGCCTTTAATTCTTGTGAAAAAACTTCTATTGATTTGGAGCCAGAAGCTGAGGCGGAGGAAGAAGTAGCTGTTATAACAGACCCATTTTACGCGGATTTAAAAGAAGATAGTTCACTAAAGGATTATTGGGAATTATTTGTGGCTGATGCAATTCGTTCTGGAAAAGCAGACCCTGGATCAGGACGTCTCGTTAACGTTTTTTTTGGTACTGAGCCTGACTTTGCTTCAGGGGTAACAGCAGACCATGCAGGAAGAGCTTACAACATTTGTGATGCAGGCACGGTTAGTTTTGAAATAATTGAATCTTTTTGGGAAGATTTTACTGTCGTACAGCGCCTTTATACTTTTTATCATGAAGCTGGACACGCACGTTATAAATACCGCCACCCTTGCGAATCAAATGAATGCACTTCAAGTCCGGAAGACTTTCCTGTAATGTGGCTCTCAGTTCTTCCAGCAAATACTCCTTTAGAAGAGTTTATAAAAGATAAGAACAATTTCTTTAAGCAAAGATGGGAGGGAATACGCTATTTTAATTGCCCATCTTAATAAAATGACAATAAATCAGATAACAAAGATTTTTAGCGATGATCAGATTAATCCTTTAACTTTAATTTTAGGAGTAACAGGACTAATTTTTTATGTTGCAGGTTACATTCAATTTAAATATCCTCCAAAAAAAATAAACTTTCTTTA
>JABGXI010000031.1:0-2307 GCA_018675855.1 Flavobacteriaceae bacterium
AGAATGTTAATTTAATTTTAATGAGTTAATTAAATTAATAAACTTCGGGAGGAGGACTAAAACTCTTAAGAAATACTGATTGATAATTTTTTGGCAGAGTATGAATTAATGATTTAGTTGAAACAATTTTTGGATAATCAAGATAAACAGATTCTTCAAAAATTTTTTTTTCAGTCTCTTTTTCCTCTAATTCAAGCTCACCCTCTAAATTAACTATGATAATAGCACTTTCAATTAAATTGTCATTTAAAAGAGTCAATGATGGCAATAAAATACCAAGACTTATATTAAATAACAATAAATAAATTAAAGGTTTAAACACTCTGATGTATTTGTTATGCAATGATACTTATGATTTTTCAATATTAAAAGAAAATTACTTGAATTCAAAAACTTTACTGAAAGAAACCTTAAATTTGTTATTCGCAATAATTTTATAGGATGACAGACAAGTTAAAGAAGTCTTTATTACAGTATAAAGCTCCTGGTATTTTTGAAGAAACACGGTATGAAAAACTACATAATGTAATTGTAAAATCTTCCACAGAAGGTTCAAAATTAATAGCCAACAGTATTGCATTATTAATTAAAGAAAAACAAGCCCAAAATAAAATGTGTGTTTTAGGTCTTGCAACTGGTTCAAGCCCTCTTAGTGTTTATAGAGAATTGGTTAGGTTACATGAAGAAGAAAACCTTAGTTTTGAAAACGTTATCTCTTTCAATTTAGACGAATACTATCCATTGGCTAAGGAAGATGTTCAGAGTTATCATTTTTTCATGCACTCAAATTTATTTGATCATGTCAATATTAAACCTGAAAATATAAATATTCCAAGTGGTGAAGTTTCCTCTGAAAAACTTAGAAAATCATGTATTTCTTATGAGGGAAAAATAAAATCTGCAGGAGGTATTGATCTACAGATTTTAGGAATAGGAACTAATGGACATATTGGATTTAATGAGCCTGGTTCCCATTTAAACTCAGAAACACGAAGTATAACACTCGATCATCTTACGCGTTTTGATGCAGCCCCTGCTTTTCAAGGAATTGAAAATGTACCTCGAAAAGCCGTTACCATGGGTATTCAAACTATTTTAAATGCAAAAAGGGTCCTTCTGATGGCTTGGGGGTCTTATAAAGCTGAGATCATACAAAATGCTATTGAAGGAGAGATATCTTGTTTTATACCTACAACATACTTACAGCACCATAAAAATACGACCTTAGTTATTGATACAGAGGCTGCTTCTGAACTTACTCGAATAAAAACCCCATGGTTAGTAACTTCATGTGAATGGAATGATGCCAATCGCTCCAAAGCAATTTTATGGCTTTGTGAAATAACAAAGAAGTCTATTTTAAAATTAACAGATGAAGATTACAATCAACATGGGATGTCGGATTTATTGGCTCAACATGGCTCTGCATATGATTTGAATATTGAAATGTTTAATAAATTACAACGTTCGATTTCAGGTTGGCCAGGTGGAAAGCCCAATTCTAACGATAAATACAGACCTGAGCGAGCACTGCCAGCTTCTAAAAAGGTTATTATTTTTAGTCCACACCCCGACGATGATGTAATTTCAATGGGAGGAACCTTTGATCGTTTAGTTTCTCAAGGTCACGAAGTTCATATTGCTTATCAAACTTCAGGCAATATAGCAGTTTCTGATCAAGATGCTTTAAAATATCTTGAGGTTACTTCTGATTTTATTAGCTCAAAAGAGGATGAATCCATAGGAAAATTAATTAAAGCTTTTGAAGTGATAAATCCACAGAAACCAATACCGCGTTCGATTTGTGATTTGAAAGGAAGTATTAGAAAAAGAGAATCTTTGGGCGCTACAAGGTATATGGGAATTCCAGATTCCCAAGTCCATTTTATGAACCTTCCATTTTATGAAACAGGCATGATTGCTAAAAATCCTGTTTCAAAGGTAGATATTGATCACACTGTAGCTTTAATTGAAAAAATAAAGCCCCATCAAATTTATGCTGCTGGAGATTTAGCAGATCCCCATGGAACCCATCGGGTCTGTTTAGATATAGTTTTCGAATCCCTTAAAATTCTTAAACCTAAAAAATTTATGGATGATTGCTGGTTATGGCTGTACAGAGGTGCTTGGCATGAGTGGGATATTCATGAAATTGAAATGGCAGTGCCGATGAGTCCAGATCAGGTTTTACGAAAACGAAAAGCTATTTTTTATCATCAATCCCAAAAAGATGGGGTTATGTTTCAAGGAAATGATCACAGAGAGTTTTGGATTCGTGCCGAAGAAAGAAATGCCGCAACTGCTAAA
>JABGXI010000032.1:0-4203 GCA_018675855.1 Flavobacteriaceae bacterium
ATATAAATAAATAAATTGTTCTCTTCGTTCTTGTGTATCTTTGAAAAAAAAATGAAACACTTTAATCTTGAAGACATTGAAAATATGTCAAATTTATACCGCCTAAATTTGATAAATAGCGTGACAGGTTACAAATCTGCGCATTTAATAGGGACCGTTTCTTCAGAGGGATATGAAAATTTAGCAGTTTTCAGCTCTGTTATTCATTTAGGAAGTAATCCTGCACTTATTGGAATAATACTCCGTCCAACTTCGGTTCCAAGGCACACTCATTCTAATATGAAATCAACTGGCTTTTTTACATTAAATGCTATTCACAAAAATCAAATAGAACAAGCCCATCATACCTCTGCAAAATATCCTGAAACTATTTCAGAATTTGATAAAACTACATTAGAGGTGGAAAAAAGAAAAAATTTTAATGCTCCCTTTGTCAAAAATGCTCCTATTCAATTAGCATGTAAGTATCTCACAGAATATCATATCAAAGAAAATGACACGCGATTACTAGTTGGAAGTATTCAAGATTTTTATATTGCTGATCCTATGCTTCTTGAAGATGGATGGGTTCAACTAGATAAAGGAGGAGTGGTAACAATTAATGGGCTAGATGGCTATGCTGTTCCCAAATTAAAAGAGCGTTTTCCATATGCCCGTCCAAAGCAATAAAAAAAAACCATTTACAGGATCACTTAGTGAGCGATGGTTAAACTATTCTCAATCTATGAGTGAATGCATTCCTAATATTCTCTTAGAGTTAGAGCGAGAAACCCATCAAAAAGTATTAAAACCCAGGATGATTAGTGGACCGCTTCAAGGAAGGCTATTAAGCTTACTTTCAAGCCTAATCAATCCAAAAATCATTATAGAAATAGGAACCTATACAGGCTATTCAACACTTTGTTTAGCTGAAGGTCTTTCTGAAACTGGGGTTATTCATACTATTGATTGCAATGAAGAATTAATTTCGATACAAGAAAAATTTTTTAATAAGTGCGTTTACAAGAAAAAAATTAAAAGATATCTGGGAGAAGCTTTAACCATTTTACCCAAACTAGATGGACCTTATGATTTAGTTTTTATTGATGCAGATAAAATAAATTATGATTCCTACTTTGAGGAAGTATTACCAAAAATGAAGGTTGGAGGATTAATTATTTCAGATAATGTTTTGTGGAGTGGAAAAGTACTTGAAAAGGTAAATTCAAAAGACCTAAGTACAATGGCACTCCAAAAATATAATGAAAAATTGAAAAATGATCCAAGAGTAAAAACCGTACTACTTCCATTAAGAGATGGGATAACACTCAGCTGGGTACGCTAAAGATCTCGACGAATAGAATCTTCAAGATCATTAAAATCACTCTTGACTTTATCTACTTCCTCTTTTATGTTGTTTGTGATACTTTTTGAAGGATTTTCAATATCAACATCTACAGTTTTCTGGATTTCACTTTTAATATCATTAGTGGCTCGGCGAACCTGAGTCATTCCTTTAGCAAGTGTTCTAGCAATAGATGGTATTTTGTCTGCTCCAAACACTAATAGAATAATAAAAAAAACAAAGACGATTTCAGCCCCACTAATAAATAAAAGCATGTACTAGATTTTAAGCAAATATAAGAGGAAAATAAAAATAACTGCCGAATATGAAGAAGATTCAATGGTTATTTTTTAAAGTATTCAACCCTTAATTCTTGCCTTGAATTTATCAAATTCAGATGGCTTTTCTTTTTTAGGCCAGCTGTTATTATTCGTATTTATATCTGCGGTTACCTTATCTGGATCAACAGTAACTCCTACTAAAACTTTATTAGATGAAATTACTTTTCGGACACTCTTCTCATTTTTACGCCATAATTGTACAGGATATGTCATACGTTCAGTAGAACCATCTGCATAACTATATTCAACTATTAAAGGCATAACCAAACCACCTGGTTTATCAAACTCTACTTCATAAAAGAATTTTGGCAGAGTATTATTTACTTCCAAACCTTCTTTATTCAAATAATTCTTTAAAATTTCAGAATCTTGAATAGCGTTAGTTTTAGCAATTTTTGGATCAAAAGATTCACTTTCATCGTCTATTTTAAAAACCATTTCAGGTAGATTATCTAAATCATAGCCGTAGGCTTTCAATCTTTTTTTAGTTTCTAAGTCTGGTGTATCAGAAAAATAATACTGTGTAACATTTTTAACTCCAATATCCACTACTTCTGTAGTATAAAACCAACCCCTCCAAAACCAATCTAAATCAATGGCAGAAGCATCTTCCATTGTTCTGAAAAAATCTTCAGGGGTAGGATGCTTAAACATCCATCGCTGAGAATAAGTCTTAAAAGCATGGTCAAATGTTTCACGGCCCATAATAGTTTCTCTAAGAATATTTAAAGCTGTGGCAGGCTTTGCATAAGCATTAGCACCTAATTGATATACATTTTCAGGATTAGACATAATGGGAGAAATAAAATCTTGATTTCCTGACATATAGGGTACAATTTTTTGTGGATCTCCTCTTCTTGATGGATATAAATCTAAGGAGCCAATAGAATTTGGATAAGTCTCTCCAAACTCTTGCTCCGTTAGGTATTGCATGAATGTATCCAATCCTTCATCCATCCAACCCCATTGGCGTTCATCTGAATTCACAATCATTGGAAAATAATTATGCCCTACTTCATGAATAATTACACTTATCATACCGAATTTGGTTCGATCTGAATAAGTACCGTCTTTATCGGGTCGCCCATAATTCCAACAAATCATTGGATATTCCATTCCTTGACTTTTGGCATGAACAGAAACCGCCTTTGGATAAGGATAATCAAATGTAAATTTAGAATAGCTCTTTAAAGTTTGAACCACAGCCTTAGTGGAATATTCTTCCCATAAAGGATTTCCTTCTTTAGGGTAGAGAGAAACGGCCATAACCTTTTGTGGACCTACCTGCACTGCTTGTTGATCCCAAATAAATTTTCTTGAAGTAGCAAATCCAAAATCCCTAACATTCTTGGCGTCAAACTTCCATGTACTTTTCTTTTTTGAAAAAAAAGATTCTTTAGCTTTTGCCTCTTCTTCGGTCACAATAAGAACAGGTTTATCAAAACTATATTCTGAAGCCTGAAAGCGCCTGTACTCTTGGCGAGTTAAAACTTCTTTAGGATTTTGAAGTCTTCCTGTTGCTTCCATAATGTGATCAGATGGAACTGTAATATTTACTTGGTAGTCTCCAAACTCAAGAGCAAATTCTCCATTTCCCCAGAATTGATAATTCTGCCATCCTTCCACATCATTGTAAACGCAGAGTCTAGGAAAAAATTGAGCGATTACATAGGCTTTATTTCCATCTTCAGGAAAAAATTCATAACCCGATCTACCTCCATCATCAACATGATTATTGATATTATACCACCATTTTATTTTAAAAATAAATATTTCGCCAGGATCAATTGCATTTGGTAAGTCCACCCGCATCATGGTTTGATTTATCTTGTAAGGTAATGAATTGCCATTTTCGTCTTTAACCCATTCAATGTTAAAACCTCCATCAAAAGAGTCTTCAGCAAAATTAGATATAAAACTACTTGGACGAACAGTTACAGAATTATCAGCACCATTTTTCTCTAAGGAAGGAGCATCCTTTTTACGAATATTTTGGTCTAATTGTAGCCATAAATAAGGCAATTGATCAGGTGAATTATTTGTATATGTAATTATCTCTTCCCCATAAAGTTTACTAGAAGCATCATCCAATTCTAGGTCCATTTTGTAATCCACTTTTTGTTGGTAATAATCAACCCCAGGAGCACCGGAAGCATTATGATATCTATTTGGATTTGCAAATTGATCGTATAGTTGTTTAAATTTGTTACTGTTGGTATGACCCTGTTGAATTTGTGCATTTGTATTTGCAATAAAAAGAAAAACTATGAGGATGTAAAAATTTGTTTTGAGATATTTCATATTAACCTTATTAAATAATTCTGAATTATAAATATACTATTTTATTGGTTGTTTAATAGAAAAACGAAAAGTGTCATTAATTTGATAACTTTATGGCTAAAGTTGGTGATTTTGAATGAAGTAAAAAACTATTTCTACTTGCTTCGTTTTTATAATGAATGATATTTTGCTGTGAATCAAAAAGATCAAAAAACATGCTATTTTTTATTTCAATGGTACTTGGAATTTCATCTAAAT
>JABGXI010000033.1:0-5593 GCA_018675855.1 Flavobacteriaceae bacterium
GACATTATTTGCTTAAACATACCCATGGAAGCTCCTGATAAGTCACCCGAGAGAGTTGGGCCATAAACAGGACCTGGATTCACAACAGAAAGTTCCATTGGTTTAGCATCAGTTTGAGCACAAATAAAGTCCCAAGCAGCTTGCTCAGCTAAGGTTTTACTTTTTGCATAAGCACCTACATTTTTAGCATTAACATTCGTCCACGACTCGAAGTTAATCTCGATTGATTTGTCGGCATTTTCTAACATAGAGACCATCGAAGAAGTAAGGACAACTCGCTTAATACCGGCTTTTTTTGCTGCCTTTAAGGCTCTAATTGTGCCATCAACAGCAGGTCTAATATATTCATTTTCATCTTTTGGTTCGATAATAATAAACGGAGAAGCTACATGCAATAGAAACTCACATCCTTTCATTGCATCATCCCAACCTTCATTGCTTAGAAGGTCCAACTCACAAAACTCCAAATCATCTTTTGGGTCTACTTCTTTTTTTATTCCGGCAATAACTTTTTCTACTTTTGAAAGACTTCTTACAGAACCACGGACAGAATATCCCTTCTTCAAAAGCTCCACAGCACAATGATTACCAATATATCCCGAAATACCCGTTAACAATACTTTTTTATTCATTTGATAGATTATTACTTTTTTTTTGACAGTAAAGATAGGATAAATAACTATTGTTTTAATAGTAAAATTTAGTTATAAAAAATATGTCTATATTCATCTTATTGCAGTATCAAATTACTAGATAAATTAAATACAATGAAATAAAAGTGAATTTAGAGTTTTACAGAAACCTAAACTTTTACTCTTTTAATCGTGAGTTTTTTTTGTAAATTTATAATATGAAGAAATATTATTTGCTAGTTACATTATTTATGCTTTTTTCATGTTCGGAGGAAGTTAAAAAGAAGGATATTGTTTATTTGTCACCTGATTGTGGTTGTTGTCACAAGTGGATTTCCCATATGGAAAGTAATAATTTTTCTCTAGAAAAAAATATGACATCCAACATGTATGATGTGAAAATTAACGCTGGTCTTCCAATTGATTTAGCTTCTTGTCATACTGCCATTATTAATGGTTATTTTATAGAAGGACATGTCCCAGCAAATGATGTTAAAAGATTAATAAAAGAAAATCCTGATAGTATAATTGGACTAACAGTCCCTGGAATGCCCTCAGGAATAAATGTTCCTGGAATGGAGGTTAATAATGAAATTGCTAATTATGATGTCCTGGCAATTCATTCGAACGGCAAATCAAGTGTTTGGGCTCATTATGAATAGTCAGATTAAGGCAGATAAGTAGAATTGATAAAAAAATTGTCCCCTAAAGCTATTTTTACTAAGTGTCTTATTTAAATAAAACTCAGCTAGTACTAAATCAAATCAATAAGATTTACTGTTATGATTTTTATTAAACACTTTGAAGGAATTTACTTTTACCCATTGGGATAAAATATAAACACTGCTTTTGGAAGTGAATTTTGTATATTAAATTCTCATAGATTATAAAAACTCATACTAATGAAGCGTCGATCATTCATAAAAAGAGGAACCGTTGCTATTTCATCATTTGGTCTATCTCATAATTATTTTACAAATCTAGACCTTAAAAAAAGATATGAACCATTAAAAACTTTTGTTACAATTGATCAGCATAGAGTGTCTTTTTTTGCAGAGGGAATTAATGAATCATTAAAGGTTATTCACATCGCTGACACCCATTTATTTAAAGATGATGAGAGAGGAATTCCATTTGAAAAATATAGTAATCGAATGGCAAAAGCATATAATCAAACAACACATTTCCTGACAAGATCAAAAACAACGCCTGAAGACTCATTTTTACAAACACTTGCATATGCTAAAGAAGTTAATGCTGATATAATTACTTTAGTTGGTGATATTTTCAGTTTTCCATCTGAATTAGCAATTGAGTGGGTGCTTCATAAATTGGATACTATTAATATTCCATACATCTTCGTGGCAGGAAATCATGACTGGCATTATGAAGGAATGGAGGGTACGATGGAGTCTCTTCGTAGCAAATGGATTAAAAATAGACTTCTACCTTTGTATCAAGGAAATAATCCTTTAATGGCTAAGTATGACATTAAAGGAATCCGATTTTTAGCAATAGATAATTCAACGTATCAAATAAATAATGAGCAACTTGTTTTTTTTAATGAACAAATTGCTACAGGATTACCTATTGTTTTATTGGTGCATATTCCTATGTATGCTCCAGGAAAAAATGTTTCTTATGGTTGTGCAAATCCCAATTGGAGTGGAACTTCAGACCGCAATTATAAACTCGAAAGACGTCCGAAATGGCCAGAAAATGGACACACTCAAACAACCTTCAATTTCTATCAAAGTGTTTTTAATGCATCTAATCTATTAGGTGTTTTTGCAGGACATATTCACCAAAATTCTATTGAAATAATTAAAGGTAAGCCTCAAATAGTTTCTGATGACAATGCCAGTGGAGGCTTTTTAGATATTGATTTTTTAAAACTGGAGGAAAATCATTTAAATAAGATTTGATTTCAAAAACAAGAAATTGAAAGACTTTAAAACTCTTGAAAATTTTTAGCCGTTCCTACTTTACTGATCCCTTTTGGGTCTAATTAATGTTTAAAGGCCAATTAAATATTGAAACTTTAAGAAAAATTGTGTTTTATCTATTCTAAAAGGAGAATAAAACTCATCATTGAAATCTTCAATTGAATTTTGATTTCCACCCACATAAAATACTGTTGAAGGGTTTGGATTCCACTGAATTAATGGTTGAACAAAAAAACGCTCTGTAAAGGCATTATATTCTGAAACAAGTCGAATATTTAAAAAGTTATTGAATTGGTAGCGAACGGAAAAACGCGAAATATAACCATTAAAGTAATCTAAATTATTTTCTAAATTCTTGAGACGAGCATAACGAATGGAAGGTGAAACATTAACTTTATTACCTAACTGAAGCATTGGCATAGCATATAAAGTGAATTCTTTACCTACCTCAGGAATTTGTTCATTATAGGCTAAATCTTTACCAAATGTCATTCTAAGGGTTAAAGAGAATAATTCGTTTGGGCTAGTTTTAAAATTTAATTCACTTTTTCCAAGATATTTATAATTTACGCCAAGATAATTTTTGAAAATATCCCAATCATAGGTATAACTTAATTCTGTATTAAAATATGTTTTTATACTAAAAATTCCATCAAGACTAATGTTTTTCAAATTATTATCAAAGGTGTAATTTATATCAGCTTTTGTGCCTAAATTAAAAAATTGCAACCCGCTTTTATTGAAAAAATTCTGATATTCATGATATAATGTTAACCAACGGCGGTTATTTTTAACTACAAAGCCCACATTAGCTTGATATTCTGGAGATATATTTCTCAAAAAAAGGTAGGACTTCCAATTTTTTGTATTGCGATATAGTTGAAGGTATAAGGCACTTCCTTTATAACGATCTTCATTTAGCCTGACGCTTCTGTCAGAAATTTGATCATCACTATCTATCCAATTAGCTTGTGGTTCTTTGTTAAAATTTCCTAAGAGTTCATAAGTCAATCTCCAATTTTTTGCAAATAAGAACCAACCATCGGTCCCAATTAAATTCCCATATCCTCCTCCATTGTAATATCTATTAGTAGAAATTAACCCAAGTCTCGTATTCTTATTTATAAGTCTTTGATATCTAAAAACATTTATTAAAGATCTCCCTCCTTGACCAAAATAGGAACGATCTTCTCCGGCAATTTGATATGGAGAATTTTGATCTAAAGCACTTAAAAAATAGATTCTTGACTTTTTTCCTTGACTTAGAAGTTTCGATGAAACTAATGGATTGTTTATGGATCTTGAATAAAAAGCTCCACTAGTAAATTTCACAATATCTGTCCCACGATTAAAAAAAGGTCTTCTTTCTGGATATTCCAAAGCATAAGAAGAATTTATATCAATTTGAGAAACATCTGCCTCTACTTGAGAAAAATCAGGGTTTAAAGTAAGCTCAAGCGAACTATTTTTATTTAAATCTAGGTTGAGCCCCAAGCCTGCATTTGGTTTAAACTTATTATATTTTAAAAGTCCATTTCTTTTAAAACGTTCACCACTTTGACTTCCAGCAATAAATGGCAATAATTCAATTCGACCTTCAAAAACTATATCTTTTAATACTAGGAGATCCGTAGTTTGACAAACCTGACATGTATTCGTTCTGTCAAAAGGTTGACTTCTTGTGTCGATTGTATTTCCATCTTTAAAATACTGACGCGTAAGATTAAAGTTCCAGGTTTGATTTTTACCACTAGGGAAAGGAATAGATGAAAAAGGAATTTTAAACTCAACTTGATATCCATCCTCTACAATTTTTCCTTCCGTTTTATAATCTAAATTAAAACTAACATCATATCTTTCTTCATCAGTAAGAGCATTTGTTGCCCTAGCATCTAATTGACTTCCAAAAGGATTTGACAGGAGAAGAAAATTATTCCTTCCATCTTCATAAGTATCTAACCTTACTAATACAAAATCATCCCCTATCATTCCAAAATCGTCTCTTGATCGAACTGAGGCACGAATATTATTTGGATCACCTTTCGCATAAAATGCTATAAAAAGATATGTATCGGAATAGCTAATATATCCTTTGGTTTCGATTTTTGCAGGAATATTATCTCCTGGATTTACTTCAAAATCTATTATAACTTCTGTAGCATTTTCCCATTCTCCTGGACTTAATACCCCATCTATTATAATTTGATCAACCTCAACTTTGTTTGGTTCATAAATATCTTGAGCATTAACATTTAAACATAAAATAATCAATACTATAAATAACAAAAAACCGGTTTTTTTAGTCATCATTTATTATTACTAAGCTCAAATATACACAAGCATTATTTTGTGTTATATTTTATTATTTAAACGTTATAATTGTTACTTCCCCACAATGACTTTCAATATAAAGTACTGCCATTTAAGTATTTTCAGGTATATATTTATTGAAGAATTAAAAGTTTTATTTCCATTTACAGGGCTTATTCCTTCTGAATTGTCTTTCTTGATCTTATTAGAAAAAGAAATTTTTTTCCATATTTTGATTTCATCGCTTTAGGCGAGAGTGTCCTTGCAATCGAATCTAACAATGAAATATTAGCATCACCTATTTTTGTGTAAGCTAAATATGGTGCAATTTCGTGATTTGAATATGTTAAAGCAAAGTTAGCTGTGTATAAATAACTTTTAGTAATTGTATTATCGATTAGTTTTTGAAAAGAATCCATCCTAATTTTATTTTCATTTTCGTAAGCATATTTCTTTTGTGTTTTTAACTGCTCCAGTTTTAATTTGAATTGACTTTCAAGTTTTTGATACTCAATCATTAATTCTCTATTTTTCTTTCCTTTAACATTATAACTTCTTTTTTTATTTAAAGAATTATTAAATCCAATACCAACTGTTGTTATTTCAATAACACCCGCAGCTCCCCTCGCACCGTAAAAAGAGGCTTCTGCATATTTTAAAACGTTTACCTTTCTAATTAATGGTGAAAGAGATTGAACTGATGCC
>JABGXI010000034.1:0-2892 GCA_018675855.1 Flavobacteriaceae bacterium
CCGTTAACTTATTTGTAAGAGCCTTTATTGATTCTTCAGTGGCTAAGGGGATCGATTTCCAGCGCATTATTATTTTTTTACACCTTCAACGACAATTACAAATTCACCTTTAGGAGGATGCGCTTCAAAAAAATCAAGTCCTTCTTGAGCAGTTCCTCTAAAGGTACTCTCATATAATTTTGAAATTTCTCTAACCACTGCTATAGATCGATCAGCACCAAAATAGGTAACGAGTTGTTCTAAAGTTTTAAGTAGTTTATGTGGAGACTCATAAAAAACCTGAGTTCGGGTTTCTAATGCCATTTGTTCTAGTCGTGTTTGGCGTCCTTTTTTTGGAGGTAAAAATCCCTCAAAAACAAAACGATCACATGGAATACCGCTTTGAACTAAAGCAGGTATTAAGGCTGTAGGACCAGGTAAACATTGAACCTCTACCCCCTCTTTGAGAGCTTCACGAACTAATAAAAATCCTGGATCAGAAATTCCTGGAGTGCCTGCATCAGAAATTAGTGCAACTGTTTTCCCATTCTTTAATTGGTCGACGATCGTTTGAACTTTTTTGTGCTCATTATGCATGTGGAAACTTTGTAAGGGAGTAACAATTTCAAAATGCTTAAGTAATTTTATGCTTACCCTGGTATCTTCCGCTAAAATCAGATCAACTTCTTTTAAAAGGCGAATAGCGCGAAGTGTAATGTCTTCTAAATTACCGATGGGTGTAGGGATCAAATAGATCACGTTTGTATAATTAAAGGATTAAGCTACTAACTTATTATCATGCAGTAAAATTATTTTGTAAAATAGATAAAAAACGTGCTTCAACTTCTTCTTTATCTTTCCAACTGTTATATTCAGGTTTTACCATTTGATTTAAAAACGCAGTAACCTCCTCCCAGCTTTCAAAGGTAACTATCTGAGAAATTACGCGCTCATAAGAAACTGTATCATTATCAAATAAATGCTTTATAAATGAAAGGCGATCGTTTATATCAATTGTTATAGTCTTTGAAAAGAGGTCATTAATATTTGCTTTTTCTTCTTCATTTAATGTTTCTGAAACGGTCTGAGAATCATTATTTTCATCTTTAATAACAAAAGTAGGAGTGTCTGAAACTGTGTCAAATAATTTTTCATAACTCTCACTCTCTGGCATTTCAGTTACCATATTTTTTATCGTGTCCATTACAGAGGGTACTTCAATATTTTCTTCTTGAACCGTTTTTTCTTCAGACGCACCAATCCCGCTTAAGGAATCTATCACGGATTTAAGCTTGTTTTGTTGTAGTTCCCATTCCTCTGTATTTTTCATATCCTCTCCTTCTGTCATTTTATGATAGATAGAGATTTCATATAACTTTTGCAAAGCCTCATGAGTTTCTAATGCATCCCAATGCTCATGGTCCTCTAAGACCCTTTCCGCCCATTTAACTAATGCATTTTTTATTTGTTCTGTCATGATTTTTAGCCCTACAACCCATTAGATTTTAATACCTTTGATGAAATAGGCTTTAAAAATCTATTTTTCAAGTTGAAAATTACAAAATGTTTTTAGAAAATACCGTAAACTCAAACGAACAATTTGGATGGATTGAAGTGATCTGCGGCTCTATGTTTTCTGGAAAAACAGAAGAACTTATTCGCCGTCTTAGACGAGCACAATTTGCAAAGCAGAAAATTGAAATTTTTAAACCTGCAATAGACTTGCGTTACGATGATGAGTTAGTCACTTCTCATGATAAAAATCAAATCCCATCTACTCCAGTTCCGGCTGCGGCAAATATTCCTATGTTAGCTGATGGCTGTGATGTCGTGGGTATTGACGAAGCTCAATTTTTTGATGATGAAATTGTTAAAGTCTGTAACGATCTTGCCAATAATGGTGTGCGTGTTATTGTCGCTGGTTTAGATATGGATTTTCAAGGAAATCCTTTTGGTCCTATGCCAGACTTAATGGCTACCGCAGAATATGTTACTAAAGTACATGCAATTTGTACCCGAACAGGAAGGTTGGCACATAATAGTTTTAGAACTTCTGAAAATAATACTTTGGTTCTTTTAGGTGAAAAAGAAAATTATGAACCTCTTTCTAGAGTAGCGTTTAATAGTGCCCAAAAAGCCCAAAAGAAAAAAAAAGATAATAATCGTGGTATCTAAAAAAACGTCTTGAACTCACTCAAACTTCATCTTTCTCATCTTAATTATAATTATTCTCAGATTCAAAAACAACTGAATTCCGAAATACAAATTGTGGCAGTTGTAAAGGCGGGAGCGTACGGAAGTGCTTCAGAAGCTGTTGCAAAAAGACTTGAAGAACTAGGAGTTGATTATCTTGCAGTTGCCTATGCAGAAGAAGGGGAAGTATTACGCAGTTATGGAATTAAAATCCCTATTATGGTATTTTATCCTCAGTTAGATTCCTTAAAATTAATAATAGAGAAGGCATTGGAACCTTGCCTATACAGTCGCTCACTTTTAACTGCCTTTGGAGGGCTTCTAAAGGATGCAAATAAGACACAGTTTCCAATTCATATAAAATATAATACTGGCTTACATCGAGTGGGGTTTTCTCCTAAAGACACCAATTGGGTGATTTCACAAACAGTTTCCGATCAGTTTAATTTAAAAAGTGTTTATTCTCATTTGGCTGCTTCAGAAGACCAAAGACCTTCTGAATCATGTGATCAGCAAATTAGACTATTTGAAGCTATAAAAAAGGTGCATTCTGTGCAAAGCTCTTCAATACCCAAATTCCATTTACTGAACAGTTCGGGGGTATTCAATTATCCTGAGCTGCAATATGATATGGTGCGGTGTGGCATTGCTTTTCATGGATTTGCAAATCACCCAAAGTGGGATGCCCTTTTAAAGCCCATTGCTATTCTGGAAAGTGAG
>JABGXI010000035.1:0-3366 GCA_018675855.1 Flavobacteriaceae bacterium
TGGCGGAAAATTTATCTCAGAGGATATTTTTAAATATGGGATGGCTTCAATCATTCTTTTTAGCGTTGCCTTAATGTATTATTGGGAAAATAAAAAAGATAAAACTATACCCTCGCATTGGACTTTCGCTAGTTCTATGGGTATTCTTGCGGGCTTTACAACCATGATAGGAAATTTAGCAGGGGCATTTTCTAATATTTATTTTTTAGCGATGCGCCTTCCTAAAAATACTTTCATTGGAACAGCTGCATGGCTTTTTTTTTTGATAAATACATTTAAATTGCCTTTTCACATTTGGAGTTGGGAAACTATAAACGAAGTTTCTATTCTAAAAAGTATTGAGCTTGTACCATTTGTCATTATTGGATTATTTTCAGGAGTTTTTATTGTTAAAAAAATTAAAGATGATAACTACCGCAAGCTGATTTTATTTTTCACTGCTATAGGAGGTATTACCATTTTATTTAATTAGTCAATTTATCGACAACTGCTCGAATATTTTTCTGATTACTTTCTCCTATTTTCTGATGTAAGAATGATATTTTTGAATTTACTTTTTCAGGAATTGAAATGGAAGGTAATAATTTAGAGCCTGAAAGATGAAGCGCTTTAAAACCATGTTTTTTAAATTCTAAACAATTTGAAGCATTTATTCCACTTCCCGGCATAATTGTTATTTGTGCACCTAGATTATTATGCCAGTTTTTTAAATTAACGAGACCATCGATTGCCTTCTCTTCTTGTCCCGAAGTTAAGACAGAATTAAACCCTAAATCTATCAAGATTTGTAGCGCTTCCATTGGGCTGGTAACCACATCAAAAGCTCTATGAAATGTTAAACTCATAGAACCGGCCAATGAAATCCAATGCTTCAAACGTTTCTTGTCTAAATTAAAATTTTGAGTTAGTGCCCCTAAAACAACACCTTTACAGCCCATTTCTTTAGCAAGTAAGACATCTTGACTTATAACGTTAACTTCTGAATCTGTATATATAAAATGACCTTCTCTAGGTCGTATTAAGCAATAAATAGGCAATAAATCCAAAGCAACTGCCTCAGCTATTAAACCTTTTGAAGGTGTAATTCCTCCGACTCCTAGAGCGCTACACAATTCAATGCGATCTGCACCTGCTTGTGCAGCATTTTTAACAGAGGCAATTGAACTTGCACAAACTTCTACAATCATAATTCATTTTTATTAACTTAAACAAAGTTAAAATAACTCTCTAAAAAGATGTTTTATTGAAAACAAATTTTCTTTTAGAAAAAATCTTTTTATATTGTTAATCAATTGAAAAGAAAGCTTTTTTTAGGACAAAGTTCATTAGCCACTCTAGGTGTTTTAGTTGCTCCGAGTATCCTGAAAGCAAAAAAAATATTCAAACCCTTAAACACTAAAAACATACACATTTCATATGCAATTAGTACTTGGAATGTTCCGCAGGCAACTAAAATTGCAGGTGAAGCTTTAGATGAAGGTGCTAATGCTCTTGAAGCTGCTGTTAAAGGCGTGGCTTTTGAAGAATCTAATGTTTTAAATACAACTGTGGGTAGAGGTGGAACACCTGATAGGGACGGCTCAGTAACTTTAGATGCTTGTGTAATGAATCACAAAGGTGATTGCGGATCCGTTCTTGCTGTTGAAGATATCACTCATGTTGCTTCACTAGCCAAAGAGGTTATGGAAAAAACACCACATGTTATATTAGCGGGTGTAGGTGCTCGAACTTTTGCTATCAGTCAAGGGTATCTTCCTGAAGACTTATTGAGTGATGAAGGAGAAAAAGCTTGGAGAAAATGGTTAGAAAATGGAAACTATCGCCCTGAAATTAATATAGAAAATCATGATACCATTGGAATGCTTTGCTGTGATCAGGAAGGTTTGCTATCGGGTGTGTGTACAACAAGTGGTCTTGCTTATAAAATGAAAGGTCGCGTTGGAGACTCCCCTATTATTGGTTCAGGTCTATTCATAGATAACAACATAGGAGGAGCAGTTGCAACTGGTCTTGGCGAAGAAGTTATTAAAACAGTAGGGAGTTTTCTTATAGTAGAGCTTATGAGACAAGGCAGAACACCACAAGAAGCCTGTGAGGAAGCCGTAGGAAGAATTGTTGAAAAACAAAACGGTAAACCTGATTTTCAAGTAGCGTATTTAGCAACAAATAAAAAAGGTGACACAGGAGCCTATAGTATCCATAAAGGATTTTCCTTTACCAAGTATAAAAATAAAACAAATCATAACATAACTTCAAAAGCAATGTTTTAATACCAAAATAAATGGAAATAATTGAAAATGAAAAAAAATACGATGTAGTTATTGTTGGCTCTGGAGCAGGAGGTGGAATGGCGACTAAAGTATTATCTGAAGCTGGTTTAAAAGTAGCAGTAATTGAAGCTGGTCCCTACTTTGATCCTGCAAATCCAGCACAACAAACTCAGCTTAAATGGCCACATGAATCGCCAAGAAGAGGGGCTGGAACTACACGTGCTTTTGGAGAATTTGACATGGCCTATGGCGGTTGGGAAATTGAAGGAGAACCTTATAATCAAGTAGGTGATTCACAGTTTGATTGGTTTCGATCGCGTATGTTAGGTGGAAGAACAAATCACTGGGGGCGTATCTCTTTACGCTTTGGTCCTCGGGACTTTAAAGGGAAAGATAGGGATGGTTTGGGAGAAAACTGGCCAATTAGCTATGAGGATGTAAAACCTTATTACGATAAAGTAGATAAACTTATTGGTGTTTTCGGAAGTAAAGAGGGAATGTATAATGAACCCGATGGTTTTTTCTTACCTGCTCCCAAACCAAGACTACACGAATTATATTACAAAAAAGGTGCTGAAAAATCTGGAGTTAAAGTAATGCCTTCAAGACTTTCTATTTTAACCAAAAGGATTAACAATGAACGTGGTATTTGTTTTTATTGTAACCAGTGTAGTAGATCTTGTTCTGTATATGGTGACTTTTCTGCAGGCTCTTGTTTGATTTTTCCTGCTCAAAAATCTGGTGGACAAGTTGATCTTTATGTAAATAGTATGGTGCGTGAAGTAACCGTGAACGATGAAGGAAAAGCTACAGGTGTATTATATATAAATAAGGAGGACCGAAAAGAATACCGTATCACAGGAAAAGTGGTTGTATTAGCAGCTTCTGCCTGCAGTACTGCAAGAATTTTACTTAACTCAAAAAGTCCCCAGCATCCAAACGGTCTTGGTAATAGCAGTAATATGGTAGGAAAATATGTACATGATTCTACAGGAAGTGATCGCATGGCATTTGTTCCAGAAATGATGAATAGAAAACGCTATAACGAAGATGGAGTTGGAGGAATGCACTTATATTCACCGTGGTGGCTTGATAA
>JABGXI010000036.1:0-42092 GCA_018675855.1 Flavobacteriaceae bacterium
ATTAGGATAACGTTGTTTTATATGAATTAAAAAAGCTTAAATGGCTTCGCTGTCACGAAGACCCTGTATGTACTGGGCTTTTTGTATTTTTTGGCGATTCTTTACAGATGGTTTTAAAAATTGTTTTCTAGCACGCAACTGACGCATACCCCCTGTTTTATCAAATTTTCTTTTAAATCGCTTTAATGCGCGATCAATATTTTCTCCGTCTTTAACTGGAATTATTAACATAATTTGGCACCTCCTTTCATAATGATGACAAATATAGGTAAAACTATTTTACAAACTACTAAGGTTTATTGTAACAATTTTAAATATTGTTTCTGAAGAATATAAAACATCTAAAATATCCAAGAAGCTGATTTTCAGATCAGTGCACGCTAAATAGTGTGATAATCAAAATATTAATATTTAAAAAAATCAACGGAAAAAATAATTTTACTAACTCAAAAGCTTTCTAGCGATCACTAGCTTTTGAATTTCGCTAGTTCCTTCACCAATAGTACAGAGCTTTGAATCTCTAAAAAACTTCTCAACAGGAAAATCTTTTATAAAGCCATACCCACCGTGAATCTGAACTCCCTCATTAGCCACTTTGACACAAACTTCAGATGAAAATAACTTAGCCATTGCTCCTGCTTGCGTAACATTTTTACCTTGATTTTTTAACTCAGAAGCTTTATGTGTTAGTAAAACAGCTGCCTCAATTTCAGTTGCCATATCTGCTAGCTTAAAGGAAATTCCTTGAAAGCTGCTTATGGCTTTACCGAATTGTTTTCTTTCTTTAGAATACTTCAAAGAAGCATTAAAAGAACCTTTAGCAACTCCTAAAGAAAGAGCTGCAATTGATATTCTACCTCCATCTAATATTTTCATTGATTGAATAAAACCATCACCTACAGGGCCTAAACGATTTTCATCAGGTATTACACAATTATCAAAAACCATTTCAGCAGTTTCTGAAGCTCGCATTCCTAATTTATTTTCTTTTTTCCCTGCAGTAAATCCAGGTGTACCTCTTTCGACCACAAAAGCAGTCATTCCTCTACTGTCTCCTTTTTCACCGTTTCGTGCAATTACTACGGCAATATCTCCAGAAATTCCATGGGTTATAAAATTTTTAGTTCCATTTAAAACCCATGTATTTCCATCTTTACGGGCAGTTGTAGACATACCTTTAGCATCAGAACCTGTATTGTGCTCTGTTAAACCCCAGGCGCCTATCAAAGTTCCAGAGCAAAGATTAGGCAACCAACGTAAACGCTGCTCTTCATTTCCAAAAGAATAAATATGATTATTACACAGTGAATTATGAGCAGCTATTGAAAGACCAATAGAAGGATCTACAATAGAAATAGTTTCAATTAAAGTTACGTATTCATGATAACCCATTCCCGATCCTCCATAAGCTTCTGGAATTATCATTCCCATAAAACCAAGAGCACCTGCCTTTTCAAAAATTTCTTTAGGAAAATACTGAGCTTCATCCCAGTCCATAACATTAGGGAGAATGTATTGAGAAGCAAAATCGCGAGCTGCTTCAAATACCATACGTTGGGTTTCAGAAGTATTAATTTCAGGTTGTAATTCGAAATCAATCATATTAAAAATTTAATGCTAAGATAATTTTTATTTGTTTGTTTTGTTTGGAGAATTTAGAAAAAATTAAGACAAAATTTAAATAACAATTTTATCATTAAGTGTTTAGTGTTTAATTATTTGTCAAGCAACTTTTATTCAAACTTATTCTGTTTTCTTTAAATAAATTAACTGCGATTGATTTATCAATCAGAAGATTCTTTATAAGATTGAAATTTGCGTGTTTACTTTTTTAGCTAACTATTGAATTAAAAATAAAGTGTGTAGTTAAATACAAATACTACTAAAGTTTTGATAATTCACAAAATGACATTTTTTTAAATGTTTTCTTATGTTTTTCTAACCTCTGTTATTGCACCTAAAAAATTCTCTAATTCTTCCTTTACTCTTGGGAATAAAATAAGTAATCCAATCATGTTAGGAAATACTAGGGCTAAAATCATTGCATCTGAAAAAGCCCAAACCGAAGACATATCTCCAGCAGCTCCAATAACAATAAAAACTAAGAACATTAATTTATAGACAATTTCCGATACTTTACTTTTTCCAAAAATATACATCCAAGATTGAAGGCCGTAGTAAGACCAAGAAATCATTGTTGAAATTGCAAATAAAACAACTGCAATTGTTAAGAAAGGCCCTGAGAATGAAATGTATTTTGCAAAAGCTGCTGCTGTAATTCCTGCTCCTTCTGAAGCAACTCCATTAATCATAACAACACCTCCTTCACCGCCGTAATTAAAGACTGTATTATCTCCATTAAAAATAATAATCACCAAGGCTGTCATAGTACAAATAACTACAGTATCAATAAAAGGTTCTAATAAAGCTACCAAACCTTCTGAGGCTGGATATTTGGTCTTAACTGCAGAGTGAGCAATTGAGGCAGAACCTGCCCCTGCTTCATTTGAAAAAGCGGCTCGTCTAAATCCAGTAATTAAAACACCTAATAAACCTCCTAATCCTGCTTGTGGATTAAAGGCTTGAGAAAAAATCATTCCAAAAGCATCATCTACAAAAGTAATGTTTGAAATAATGATATAAAGACATGCCAGAATATACATCAATGCCATTATTGGCACCACCTTTTCAGTTACTGATGCAATTCGTTTAATGCCACCAATTATAATAACACCAACCAACACCATCATTATTAGTCCAATAATAGTTCTAGCACTCCCCCCTGTCATTCCAAAAGATTCTACTAATTGCATAGCAGCTTGATTAGACTGAGCAGCATTACCCCCTCCAAAAGAAGCGCCAATGCAAAGAAATGCAAAAATTCCTGCCAATACTTTCCCTAAACGTGCGAAACCTTTTTCTTGAAGGCCCTTTGTTAAGTAATACATAGGCCCCCCATATACAGTTCCATCTTCTCCAATATCCCGATATTTAACACCCAGGGTACATTCAACAAACTTGGTAGACATTCCTAAAAGTCCACATAGTATCATCCAAAAAGTAGCTCCAGGTCCACCTACTGCAATAGCAAGCGCTACTCCAGCAATATTTCCATTTCCAACAGTTCCAGAAACTGCAGTTGCAAGTGCCTGAAAGTGACTTACTTCTCCTTCTTCACCCTCAGCTCCATGGTCATCAATTTCATCATATTTTCCACGTACAGTATTAATTGCCATTGGAAAACGACGCACGTTTACAAATCCAAAATAAATTGTAAAAAATAAGGCACCTCCAACTAGTAAAAGAATAATGGTTGGTATTTCAGTCCCTGGAAAATTGTGTAATACTAAACCTTCCCACCAGTTTGCGACTGGGGTAAAGGCGTCATTAATTCGCTCATCCAAACCGCGTTCTTGAGAAAATAAAGATGTATTTGAAAAAGTTATAAAAAAACTTAAAAGTATAGTTCTATTTAATTTTAGTTTCATATATATTTTATAGAGTATGATTTAAGAGCTCAATATCCTAAAAAGCAAGTAAAAAACAAACTTATCGACAATAAACATCTGATTTAGTTTTTTGGTAGTCAATTATTTTATCTGTAATTAAACAAATCTATGATAATATGAATACAAGACTATTTAATTTAAAAAAAGAGAGAGTCTGTGTTTTTTTTTTATAATCACAAGATTGATTAAAGAAATATTAAATTAAAGATCGAAAACAGAACTTCGCTTTGTGTATATCATATCTTTTAATTTGAGCCAAAATGCCAAGGTCAAATAAATTACAAAACCTCCTATTAAAGTAGTGAAAGATGCATAAATAAAAAATAAGCGTACACTTTTAACTTTCATACCCAAGACTTCGGCTAAACGAGTAGAAACTGCAAATCCATTACGTTCAAAAAAAAGTCTAATTCGTTTTTGCTTTAACATTTTACAAATCTATGATTAAATGATATCTATTTACTTTATAGAAATATTTTTATATTTACTTGGCTGATTTCGAAAAACTACACGAAAAAATTATTGCGCAAGTTTAAGAAAACTTTTCGATTAAAAGGAAAGAGAATTAGGGGGTATTCATAAAGTAGTTTCACCCGACCAGTCTAAAATACCACCTAAAAGATTAAAACAATCCGTAATACCTTGTTGCTTTAATAATTGACATGCCTGTGCACTTCTAGCCCCTGATCGACAGTAAACATAATAGGTCTTGCTCGTGTCTAATTGAGCTATTCCTTCCATAAACCCTTGAGGGTTTCTGATATCCAATAATTGGGCTGACAATATATGTCCTGAATCATATTCTTCCGGTGTACGAACATCTAATATAATGCTAGCTTTATTTTCCACCTGATTTGAAGTCCATTCTTTTTGTGATAAATCCATCAAATAATAATTTAAGGCAATGTACGATCTGTTCTTAGTTAAAACAAATGAAAAATATTTTGAACTTAAATAATATATATTATATTTGTATGTACAAATATTGTAATGACTAATGAATTCTAAAAATGCAATTATTTCGATTTTACAAGCAAGCGCATTTATCTCAGATGTCTTGTTAAGAGGACTCAAACCGCATGGTATCTCAGAACAACAATTTAATGTCTTGAGAATATTGAGAGGTCAAAAGGGAATAGCTGCAAATTTATCTACTGTTCAAGGGAGGATGGTACATAAAATGAGCAATACAACTCGATTAGTTGATAAATTAATTCAGAAAAAACTAGTCAAACGAAATGTCTGTATAGAAAACAGAAGGAAAATTGAATTATTTATCACTGAGGATGGTTTGGATTTTTTAAAAAAAATAGATCCAATTACAGATGAGATAGAAAAAAAAATTCTCAGTAACATATCTACTAAAGATTTAAATAGTTTAATCTCTATATTAAATTCAATTAATTAAAAATACTATGAAAACAAATATTTTAACACTAATTATTATTGCTACAGCTAGCCTAAATTCATGGAGTCAGTCTGTAGAAATTGAAATCAATACTACTGAAAGTTCTATTAATTGGTTAGCAAAAAAAGTGACGGGACAACATGAAGGAAATATCAATTTAATTTCTGGAAATCTTGAAATGACTGAAAACAAAATTTCAGGCGGAAGTTTTAAAGTTGATATGACCTCAATAATTGTTACGGATCTATCGGGCGAATACAAAGGTAAACTAGAAGGCCATTTAAAATCCAAAGATTTTTTTGGAATTGAAAAATTTCCTATTGCCTCACTTACGATTAAAAAAGCAATCATGAAAACAGAAAATCACCATGAAGTGACAGCAGAATTAACCATCAAAGGAATTACCAATCCTATCATTTTTGATATGCATGTAGAAAACAATGAAGCTATGGCAAAACTTTCAATAGATAGAACTAAATACGATATTCGTTATAGATCAAACTCATTTTTTGATAATCTTGGTGATATAGCAATTAACAATGAATTCGAATTAGATATTAAATTAAAATTTTAAATATGAATATTGAAAGACCAAAATGTGGCTGCGGAAACACACAAAATTCTGAAGGATACTGTGACGGATCGCATGCAAATAAATAATTATTGTTCGAAGATTGGGGTTATTATATTTTTATATTACTTTTGATCCAATGAATAAATTAACAATTTTAAACAGCTGGTGGCACACGAATAGCAATTCTTACTCGTGAAGACTAACTGATTTATATGATATATACTTAAGGCTTGTCATCATGACAAGCCTTTTTTAATGGACCTAAAATGAAAATTTTTACACTTCAAACGGAGCATAAAAAAATACTGGCTGATACCCTTACACCTGTAAGCGCATACTTAAAACTGAGGGATGTTTTTCCCCATTCTCTATTATTAGAGAGTAGTGATTATCATGCAAATAATAATGATTTTTCATATATCTGTTGTAACCCAATTGCTTCTATTGAACTAAAAAATGGAATACTTTCTACCATATATCCTGATGAAAGTAATTCAAAAATAGTAGTTGATGAAACGATTAATATTCCAGAGAAAATTCATGAATTTTCAAAACAATTTGATAGTAAAAAATATCCGTTTAAATTTATTAGTAATGGTATGTTTGGATACATCGCTCATGATGCTGTAGATCAATTTGAAAATATAACATTAGACAAAACTAAACCAGGACATGAAATTCCTGATATTTATTATGCCGTCTATCAAAACATTATTGCTATTAGTCTTTTCAATCACGAAGCGCACTTATTTTCTCATGTATACAAAGAAAAGCATAATTTAGAAAAAATAGAGCTTCTTTTAAGTTCTAAAAACAGTACTCCATTTAGTTTTAAAAAACTAGGAAACAAAACATCAAATCTCACCGATGTTGAATTTCTTGATTTTGTTAAAAAAGGAAAAGAACATTGCTTCCGAGGTGATGTGTTTCAATTAGTACTTTCGCGTCGTTTTTCTCAGGAATTTAAAGGAGACGAATTCAATGTATATCGCACCTTACGTTCCATTAATCCATCTCCTTACTTATTTTTCTTTGATTATGGTGATTTCAAAATTTTTGGTAGTTCTCCAGAAGCGCAACTAATCGTTCAAAACGGTAAAGCTGAAATACATCCGATTGCAGGGACCTTTAAAAGAACAGGAGAAGATTTTGATGATGCAAAAGCTGCCAAAGAATTAGCGAAAGACCCTAAAGAAAACAGTGAACACGTCATGCTTGTTGATTTAGCACGAAATGATTTAAGTCGAAATGGCTCTTCTGTGATAGTAGAAAAGAATCGAGAAATTCAGTTTTATTCACATGTAATCCACTTAGTTTCAAAGGTGACTTGTACCATGAAAAATGCTGCTAAGACATTTCGAGTAGTGGCTGATACATTTCCAGCTGGAACCTTGAGTGGAGCACCAAAACACAATGCATTAAAATTAATTGATCTTTATGAAACAACACAACGAAACGCTTATGGAGGTGCCATTGGTTATATGGATTTTGACGGTAATTTTAACCATGCAATTATTATCCGTTCTTTTTTAAGCAAAAACCATCTACTACATTATCAAGCAGGAGCTGGTATTGTAGCTGATTCAATTCCAGAGAGTGAATTACAAGAAGTGTATAATAAACTGGGGGCCTTAGACAAGGCTTTAACATTGGCTGAAAACATATAAATATGGAAAAAGTATTTGTTATAGATAATTACGATTCATTCACATATAATTTGGTACACTACCTAGAAGAACTTGGATGTGAAGCGATAGTTAAACGCAATGATAAATTTAAATTAGATGAATTAGATGAATTTTCTCGTATTCTTCTTTCTCCTGGTCCAGGAATTCCTGATGAATCTGGATTATTGAAAGCTGCGATTGAGCAATATGCTCCTACAAAAAAAATCTTAGGAATTTGTCTAGGACAACAAGCTATTGGTGAAGTTTTTGGTGCTAATCTAATAAATCTTGAAAAAGTATATCATGGTATAGCAACCCCGGTTACTATTACTGAAGATGATTTACTTTTTAGGGACCTCCCAAAAACTTTTGAGATTGGTCGCTATCATTCTTGGGTCATAGAAACTCCTTTACCAAATGATTTAATTGCTACTTCTTTTGATGAACAAGGACAACTAATGTCTTTACGACACAAAACATATCATGTCCGGGGAGTACAATTCCACCCGGAATCAATTCTTACCCCTAATGGGAAAAAAATATTAGAAAACTGGATTAATAGTTAATTATGAAAACTGTATTAAACCGACTTATTAACCACGAAAAACTTAGCAAGGCAGAAGCAAGTCAAATCATCATAAATATTGCTGATAACCAATATAGTCCTCCACAAATTGCTTCTTTTCTTACAGTCTATATGATGAGAAGTATAAGTCTAGATGAGTTAGAGGGTTTTAGAACTGCACTCTTAGAATTATGCTTAGCTGTAGATCTAAGTGATTTTAATACTATAGATCTTTGCGGAACTGGCGGAGATGGAAAAGATACTTTTAACATATCAACTCTTTCATCTTTTATCACAGCTGGTGCTGGAGTAAAGGTAACAAAACATGGAAATTATGGAGTGTCCTCTGGCTGTGGATCTAGTAATGTAATGGAGGCCTTAGGAATTAAATTTTCAAATAAAGCAGATTTTTTAAAACGTGCTATTGACAAAGCTGGTATTTGTGTATTACATGCTCCTTTATTTCATCCAGCTATGAAAAATGTTGCTCCTGTTCGTAAAGAATTGGGAGTTAAAACGTTTTTTAATATGTTAGGACCACTAGTAAATCCAGCCTTTCCAAAAAACCAACTAACAGGTGTATTCAATTTAGAAATAGCACGTTTATATCACTATTTGTTCCAAAAAACTGATACAAATTTCACCATATTATATTCATTAGATGGATATGATGAAATATCTTTGACTGGATCAACTAAAGTTTTTAGTAACGATAGTGAAAGAGTTTTAACTCCCTCAGATTTTGGTGTTTTACCTTTAAGAGCTGAAGAAATTAAAGGAGGAGAAAGTATTGAATCTTCAGCAAGGATATTTATGAATGTCATTCAAAATAAAGGGACCCAAGCACAAACAAATGTGGTGTGTTCCAATGCTGGGATGGCAATCGCAACGGCATTAAATCTATCGCCAATCGAAGGCTTTGAGAAAGCTAAAGAATCTCTTGCTTCTGGTGCAGCATTTAAAGCTTTAAAAACTTTACAAAAAATAAGTAATTAATGAATATTTTAGATCTTATTATTACTGATAAAAAAATAGAAGTTAATCAACGAAAAAGCCTTTTCTCGTCTGCCTATTGGGAATCCTCTCCTCTTTTTGAGAGAAAAACAAAATCATTGGCAAAATTGTTAAAAGCAAGTAGTTCAGGTATTATCGCTGAACATAAAAGACGCTCTCCTTCTAAGCAAAACATTAATAGTAGCCTATCGGTTGAAAAGGTAGCTAAGGGCTATGAAAGTGCAGGGGTTTGTGGCATGTCTATATTAACCGATGGAAAGTATTTTGGAGGATCATTAGATGACCTAACAATTGCTAGAGCTGTTTCAAATTTTCCATTATTACGCAAAGAGTTCATAATAGATGAGTACCAAATTATTGAAGCTAAGGCTTTTGGAGCTGATGCAATTCTCTTAATAGCAGGTATTTTATCACCTCAAGAGATTTTATCATTCTCAAAAACTGCTAAAAGTTTAGACCTGGATGTTTTGTTAGAAGTGCATAATTTGAATGAATTAGAAAAATCTATCATGCCCAGTATTGATTTAATAGGCGTTAATAATCGCAACCTTAAAACTTTTAAAGTCTCCCTTGAAACAAGTCGATCTTTAGCTGAGGAAATTCCAGCTGAATTCGTAAAAGTTTCAGAAAGTGGTATAAGTGAAGTGGCTTCAATTAAAAAATTAAAAGCCATAGGATATAAAGGTTTTTTAGTTGGTGAAAATTTCATGAAAACTGACAATCCTGGACTGGCAGCAAAAGATTTCATAAATCAATTAGACGTATGAAATTAAAAGTATGCGGTATGAGAGAACGTGAAAATATTGAAGCTTTAGAAGGCTTAAAGCCAGATTATATGGGATTTATTTTTTGGGCACTCTCTTCCAGGTATGTTTCCAAAGAAACCCCTCCTCTTCCTGCTCATATTAAAAAAGTAGGTGTTTTTGTAGATGCCTCGTTAGATTATATTCAGTCTATTGTTACTTCACACCATCTTCAAGCTGTTCAATTACACGGAATTGAAACAACCGAATATTGTGAACTTATTCAAAATTTAGGAGTTGAAGTTATTAAGGCCTTTTCTATTAAAGACGATTTTGACTTTTCTGTTTTAGAGGAATATGAAAACAATTGTAACTATTTTCTTTTTGACACAAAAGGAGCATTGCCTGGAGGAAATGGTGTTGGATTTGATTGGAATATTTTAAACCATTATCCTTCTGAAAAACCATTTTTTCTAAGTGGGGGTATTGGATTAGAAGACATCTCAAAACTAAAAGCAATATTAAATACGTCGCTACCACTTTATGCTATTGATGTAAACAGTAAATTTGAGAGCGTTCCAGGAATAAAAAAAATTGATGTATTAAAACAATTTAAAAAAGAATTGTATGAATTATAATGTTGATGAAAAAGGATATTATGGAGATTTTGGGGGAGCCTTCATCCCCGAAATGTTATATCCTAATGTAGAAGAATTACGCAATAATTACTTAAAGATTGCGGCTGAACCTGTATTCAAAAAAGAATTTGATACTTTATTAAAAAACTATGTAGGACGGCCTACACCACTATATTTTGCTAGACGACTATCAAAGCGTTACAATACTAAAATATACCTTAAAAGAGAGGACTTGTGTCATACAGGAGCCCACAAAGTAAATAATACCATTGGTCAAATCTTAGTTGCAAAACGTTTAGGGAAAACACGGATTATTGCAGAAACTGGAGCAGGTCAACACGGAGTTGCAACAGCTACAGTATGTGCACTCATGGGAATTGAATGTATAGTTTATATGGGAGAATTAGATATTAAACGCCAAGCTCCTAATGTTGCTCGAATGAAAATGTTAGGTGCTGAAGTTCGCCCTGCTAAATCTGGAAGTAAAACATTAAAAGATGCTACTAATGAAGCCATAAGGGATTGGATTAACAATCCGATAAACACCCATTATATAATTGGCTCTGTAGTTGGACCACATCCCTACCCTGATATGGTAGCTCGTTTTCAGTCGGTAATTAGCGAAGAAATAAAATGGCAACTAAAGGCTCTAGAAGGTAGAGATTATCCTGATCATTTAATTGCATGTGTAGGAGGAGGAAGTAATGCTGCAGGACTTTATTATCATTATCTAAATGATCAGCGTGTAAATATTATTGCAGTTGAAGCGGCTGGAAAAGGAATTGACTCTGGCAAAAGTGCAGCAACCTCAGCTCTTGGAAAGGAAGGAATAATTCATGGAAGCAAAACTCTTTTAATGCAAACTTCAGACGGACAAATTACAGAACCTTATTCAATTTCTGCAGGTTTAGACTATCCTGGTGTTGGGCCAATGCATGCAAATTTATTTAGAAGTAAACGAGCTGAATTCATTTCCATTCCAGATCAGGAAGCTATGGACTGGGGTCTTACTCTGTCACAAATGGAAGGAATTATTCCAGCTATAGAAACTGCACATGCTTTTGCAGCCCTGGATGTTCGTAAATTTGGCCCTGAAGAAATTATTGTGTTTAACTGTTCTGGTCGAGGAGATAAAGACCTAGATACTTATATTGATTATTTTAAATTATAATGAATCGAATCGATCAAAAATTCAGAGAAAACAAAAAATTACTATCCATCTATTTTTCGGCAGGATTTCCTAACATAGAAGATACTGTTCCTATTCTCAAAAAATTACAGACAGCTGGCGTTGATATGGTTGAAATAGGCTTACCATTTTCAGACCCATTAGCTGATGGTCCGACCATTCAAGCAAGCTCTACTCAAGCAATCCGTAATGGAATGACCACTAAAAAATTATTTTCACAATTAGAAGGAATTAGAAAACATATTACAATTCCTTTAGTATTGATGGGCTATTTTAACCCAATGATGCAATATGGTATTGAAAAGTTTTGTTCTCGCTGTGAAACCATAGGTATTGACGGTATTATTATACCTGATCTTCCTGTAGATGTATATAATGAAAATTATAAAGCCTTATTTGATAAACATGGATTATATAATATGTTTTTAATTACTCCTCAAACTTCAGAGGCACGCATTAAATATATTGACAAAGTATCTAATGGATTTATTTATATGGTTTCTAGTGCAAGTGTAACTGGAGCTAAATCAACTTTTGGCAATACACAAACTGAATACTTTAAACGAATTGCATCCCTAAAACTGAAGACGCCAACAGTGATCGGTTTTGGAATTAGTAATCAGGAAACCTACAAAATTGCTTGTGATCAGTCTAAGGGTGCTATAATTGGATCCGCTTTCATTCAGTTTTTAGAAAAAGAAGGTGAGGAAAAAATTGGATCATTTATCAAGTCCATTCGCGAATAATAAAATGATTTAGCAGTCTTCATAAAATTATGTAAGTAACCATTGACAAAGAATTCGAGCAAGCGTTAAATCCATAACAATTTTGTTAAACACAAATTTCATGATCTTTGTATATTTCAAAAGAGAATAATAAATTATATAATGAAATCAATTGTTCTTGTCTTCGCCAAAACTCCAATTTCGGGAACTGTTAAAACTCGACTCGCTTTTGTTATAGGAAATAAAAAGGCTTTGTGGATATATAAAAAACTATTATATAAAACAGATTCAGAACTTAAAAAACTTTCACAAGATGTTGTTGTTTTTTATCACGGTGAACCTTCAACGCTTTTCAAAAAAATATTTTTAGCTTTTCAAAAAAAAATACAACTAGGGGAAGATTTGGGAGAACGCATGCAAAGTGCATTTCAATGGGGTTTTGAAAAAGGTTATGAAAAAATACTAATTATTGGAACTGATTTATGGGATCTTTCGAAACCCCTACTTGAAAATGCATTTAAGCAGCTTGATTCAAATGATTATGTAATTGGTCCTGCTTCAGATGGAGGATACTACCTCTTGGGATGTAAAAAATTTTCAAAACATTTATTTACAGAAAAAAAATGGGGTAGTCCTGAGGTTTATCATCAAACCGTGAAAGAATTAATGGGTAAATCTGTAGCAATTTTAGATAAAAAAAACGATATAGATACTCTTGAAGATTTAGAACAAAGTCATGAATTATACACTAAATTTATAAATAAATTTAGTGAAAGAGAAAATTAAAATGAGTTTAGAGTTTTGTAAAACTAAAGAATACCGATAAAACACAGTATAAATTATTTAAAAAAAACGATTTTTTTGATGATAAAAAAGAGAATATTTTACTTCAATACTAACCTTTAACTTTTTTTTGATAGAACGTCAGAAACTCTTTTAGAAAGTCAGTAAAAAAAATTTTGAAAATCATTTTCAACTTTTAATTACTATGAAGGAGAATTTTGCAAATCTTAAAAAAAACAATTTTTATGAATCCTACACTAATACTCATAATTATATATTTAAATTTTACAGCTAGTTTACAAAAAAACGTACACCATAGGTGGAACAGTATGTTACAAGAATATGTAAGTGATGATGGTCGAGTTAACTATAAAGGTTGGCTTGAGCAAAGAGATAATTTAAATGTCTATATAAAAACATTACAGCAGTTTCCCCCAAATGAATCTGACTCTAAAAATCACAAAATATCTTATTGGATAAATACCTATAATGCGTTAACTGTTCAGCTTATTTTGAAAAATTATCCTGTAAGCAGTATAAAAGACATCAAATCTCCGTGGGATATTGACAACTTTAAAATTGAAGAAAAACTGTATAGTCTTGGAGATATAGAACACAAAATACTTCGTAAAATGAAAGAACCACGAATTCATTTTGCTATTAATTGCGCCTCTAAATCTTGCCCTAGATTGTGGAATAAAGCCTTTCAAGAAAAACAATTAGAACAACAATTAACAGAAGCTACTAAACGATTTTTAAATGATTCTACTAAGAATATAGTTACTCCAAAACATTTAAAATTATCTAAAATTTTCTTGTGGTTTGGAAAAGATTTTGGTTCAAGAAAAGAAAAACTTAAGTTTATTGAACATTATTCAGGAATTAGGTTTGAAAATCCTAAAATAGATTATTTATCTTATGACTGGAGCCTTAATCAATAAGCCAGAAATTTCAATAATAGTTCCTGTATTTAATGAAATTAATTTTATTAATGATTTTATTTTACATCTCAAAAGCACCTGCCATACACCACAAGAAATAATTATTGTAGACGGGGGGAGCACTGATGGCACATGGCAATGGCTTGAAAGTTTAACAGATATTAGTGTTTTACAAACAAAAACTGGCAGAGCCAATCAAATGAATTTTGGAGCCAAAATTGCTAAAACTTCTCTCCTTTATTTTGTTCATGTTGATAGTAAACTTCCTCAAAATTTTGATGTAGTCATATTAAGTTCTTATAAAAAAAAGAAAGTTGCTGGCTGCTTTAGATTAAAGTTTGATAAATCAAATTGGCTTTTAAAGTTAGCTGCAGCTGGGAGTAAATGGAATCATTTATTGTGCCGAGGAGGCGATCAATCATTATTTATATCAAAAAATAAATTTGATATGTTAAATGGTTTTGACCCTCGATACAAAGTTTGTGAAGACATTGAATTTATTAAAAAGCTCTATAAAAACAAATGCTTCAATGTACTTCCACAAACACTCACAACTTCTTCAAGAAGGTTTTATGAAAATGGCATTATTTACCTTCTTTTTCACTTTGGAGTTTTACATTTCCTCCATTACTTAGGGGTTAAGCCAATATTTTTAAATAAATATTATTCTAGATATGTGATTTAAAAAAACTTACTTTTGAATATTAATTTAATTTATCACACCAATGAAAAATCCTAATGTTGTAAAATGGTCATTAAAGTATGGAATAATGTCTGCTCTTGCTGGAATTTTATGCTGTGTTGCTCCTGCAATACTTTTTATGTTTGGATTGATGGGAGGAGTCGTAGCCATTTCTTTTGCTGATTTCTTCTACTCCGAAGATGGTTCAATTGGAATGGGTTCGATTATACTAAGAATAATTGGATTTGGTATTGGATGCATTGCCATTTTTAAATTTCGTGAAAAACAAAATCAATGTTCCATCGATCCAAAAAGGAAAAAAATAAATTTAATCCTACTTGTAATTTTACTTTTAATTTTTGGTGTAGTATTTTTCTTGGCAATGGATTCATGGTCAGCTTGGTACTTTGATGAATACATAGTTCCACAACAACAAATTGAACTAAATACTTAATGTCTTTTGAAGGTAATCGTATTGTTGTCATAATTCCTGCATTTAATGAAGAAAAATCTATTTCTAAGGTTATAAATGCAATACCAAATATTGTTGATGAGATCATAGTAATAAATAATGGATCTGATGATTCAACAGCCATAAAAGCTTCAATTTCAGGTGCTAAAGTAATTCGCGAAGACAGAAAAGGGTATGGATATGCTTGTTTAAAAGGAATAGATTACCTTCATAAAAACCCACCAGATATTGTAGTGTTTTTAGATGGTGACTATTCTGATTATCCTGAAGATCTTGGTACAGTTATTAAACCGATTCTTGAAAAAAATGTACAGTTTGTAGTTGGGGCAAGAGTTAAATTTCTTCGTGAAAAAGGAGCCTTAACTCCTCAACAAATATTTGGAAACGCACTGGCTTGCTTTTTGATGAAATTACTTTACAATGCAAATTTCACGGATTTAGGTCCCTTTAGAGCCATAGGTTGGAAAAATCTATTGGCACTAGAGATGAGTGACAAAACTTATGGATGGACTGTTGAAATGCAACTTAAAGTTTTACGTAGAAAAATAAAATACATTGAAGTGCCTGTTCGATACAGGAAAAGAATAGGATATTCCAAAGTTTCAGGAACCATAGAAGGAACGATTATGGCAGGTTATAAAATATTAACATGGATTGGTAAATTTTACTTCTCAAAATGGAAATAGATTTAAACCTTATAGAACGATTCATATCCTACGGTATTTTTAGTGTCTATATTTTTTGCTTATTTATTATTTTTATTTACAGCCTAACACAACTGAATATGTTGCGGTATTTTTTATTATATAAAAAAAACAAAAAAACAAATGCTTCACATATAAATCAATTAAAAGAATTTCCAAATATAACTATTCAACTACCGATTTATAACGAAATTTATGTTATAGAAAGACTTATTCAATGCATCTCAGCCCTAGAATATCCTAAAGAAAAACTTCAAATTCAAGTATTGGACGATTCTACCGATGAATCCTTATCATTGACAAAAAAAATAATTTTAATACAGCAAGAGAAAGGGACTCCAGTAGAGCATGTAATCCGAAATACAAGAACAGGATTTAAGGCCGGAGCTTTAAAAGAAGGATTAAAAAGTGCAACAGGTGATCTTATTGCAATTTTTGATGCAGATTTTTTACCCCATCCCAAATGGCTACTAGAAACAGTTCCTCATTTTTCAAACCCTAAAATTGGAGTAATTCAAACGCGCTGGGGACATCTAAATAGAGAGTATTCTATATTAACACAAGCACAAGGTTTCGCGCTAGATGCACATTTTCTTTTAGAACAAATTGGAAGAAATCAACAAAATCACTTTATAAACTTTAATGGAACTGCAGGAATATGGAGAAAGAAATGCATTATTGATGCTGGTAATTGGGAAGGTGACACCCTTACTGAAGATCTAGACTTAAGCTACAGAGCCCAACTAAAGCAATGGAAAATTTACTATTTAGACACTGTAGTAACTCCAGCGGAATTACCAATAACACTAAGTGCTATTCGGTCTCAACAATTTAGATGGAATAAAGGTGGGGCGGAAAATTTTAGGAAAATGATAGGACGGGTTATTAATTCTAAAAAGATCTCACTTTCCACTAAATTTAACGCATTTTTTCACCTCCTCAATAGTAGTATGTTTTTATGTATTTTGATCGCAGCTAGCCTTAGTGTACCGCTTTTATTTATAAAAGAAAGGTATGAAAATCTAAATTTTCTTTTTAATTTAAGTGGGTTATTTATTGTAAGCACCCTAATCTTTTTTGTGTGTTATTGGTCTATTCATAAGTATTTGTTTGGTGGAGGAGTGAATTCATTTATAATTTACATAAAAAGGTTTTTTCTTTTTTATTGCTTGGCTATAGGGTTTGCTTTCCACAACACTATAGCTGTTCTTGAAGGGCATTTAGGTAAAAAAAGTGCCTTCATTCGGACCCCTAAATTTAATATCAGCGAACAAAAAAAGGGGATAAAAAATAATATGTATATCCAAAAGAATAAATCAATTTATACTTTTATTGAATTTCTTTTTGCCTTATACTTCCTCTTTGGAATGGTCAGTGCATTTACAGTTTCTCAAAAAGGTGATTTTGGATTATTTCCTTTTCATCTATTATTATTTATTGGGTTTGGCAGCATAACATACTATGGTATGAAACGAACTTAATATTACTATGAAAATAAAAAAACTCTTAACCCAAGCAGTTCTTCTCACACTTATTTTGTATGGATTTTATTATTTAGAACATGAACTTAAAAGAGAAAATACACTTCCGCTTCTAAGTATTTTTTCACTTCTTTTTATCTTACTTTGGTATTGGGCACAACATTTCAATTCTCTGACAAATATTTTTTTGTTAGGAGTTTTAAGTAGAGCTATTTTCATGTTTCATATTCCAGAATTTTCTCAAGACTTTTATCGTTTTATTTGGGATGGATCCATTCAGTTATTAGGAGTTAACCCATACATCTATACCCCAAAAGTTTTGATCTCCTATATTTATTTCCCCAATGCACAGCTTTTATATGAGTCAATGGGTTATTTAAGTGCAGGGAACTTTTCCAACTATCCTCCATTAAGTCAGTACCTTTATCAAATAATGGGCTATTTTAATAAAGGAGATTTACTCTACCCTGTTTTGAGTTTGCGAATTATTTATTTTACGGGAGAAATCATTGTATTTTTTTTAGGAACTACTTTACTTAAAAAAATAAACCAAAATCCCGAACATATCCTTTGGTATTTCCTGAATCCACTTGTTATCATTGAAGGAATTGGGAACCTTCATGGTGAGGCTTTTATGATTTGCTTTACACTTGCCAGCATTCTATGTATATTTCATAAAAAAGTTGTTCTTGGAGGCTTATTTATGGCACTTGCAATAGCGGCAAAGCTACTACCTCTATTAATTGTACCCTTATTTTTTAGATTCCTTGATTTGAGGAAATTCATTTTTCTCATCCTATATATTTTTATATTTTCACTCATTCTTTGGTATCCTTTCTGGGAAGAACAAATGGTTTCTAATTATAGAGATACTATTAACCTTTGGTTTACTACTTTCGAATTCAATGGTAGTATTTATAATATAGTCCGCTTTATTGGCTACGAAGTTAAGGGCTATAATATTATTCGAAAATTAGGTAAAATAACTCCATTTATAACTGTGGGATTAGTATTTATCTTTACTTTTTTACGATCAAATAGAGATCTGAAGTCTGTTTTAAAAAGCATACTTTTCTTACTAAGCTCTTACTTTTTTATTGCAACCACTGTTCACCCTTGGTATATTATCAATCTAGTTATTTTAGGTGTTTTAACAGGGTATGTATATCCGATACTTTGGAGTTTAACTGTTTTTTGGAGTTATAGTGCCTATGGTTCAGAGGAATTTAAAGAAGAATTGATTTGGACCTTACCAGCATATCTTCTTGTATACACATGTTTCGTTTATGAAATAATAAAAGGAGCACTAGGGGAGCATCTTCAAAAAACCAACTTCTTTAGAGTTTAATCTTCTGTAGTTTCCTCTGGGTAATTCTTTTTTAGTTAATCCTCCAAAGACTACTCTGTCAATTAAAATAACAGAAAGTCCGACTGCTGCAAAAAGCTTAACAATAATAGAAGGACTTATTGAATGAACTTCAATACCAACTTCTTTTTTAGTTTTACCATCAACATGACTAATGGCAGTGATTTTATATGTCTTTTCAAAAACAAGCTGTCCTTGCTTTAATTGCTTCATCATTTCAGAGGTTACATTTTTATCCAAAACAACTTTATAAACCATTGGAATGGAGATTGATTTATTTAATTTTTTACGCAATTCCTCATCATTAGTAAAAAAAAGTAGGCCAGTCATGGGGCGTCCCATCTCACCAATTGGAGGAACTTTTGTTTTAACAGCAGAACTAATTAGCTCCTGTACTGATTTACTTGTAACTCCAGATTGTGAGGTAGCCACAAAACCTTTTGGCTTATTGAGTAATAAATATACAGGAGGGGTTTTTTGAATTCTTGAACCGTCAAATTTAACTTCATCATTAGACTTTACCTGATATCCCATTTCAGTCATAACCTTACCATTAACATGAACAAGACCCGTAGCTATATGTTCATCAGCTTCTCGTCGTGAGCATAACCCTGCGTTTGAAAGAAACTTATTTAAACGCACAGTATCTCCCTTTTTTGGTGGGACTTTAGTGACTTTAATTTCAGTAGAATTATTGTGGAATTTCATTTCGGTTAAATTTAGTGATGAATTTTAATAAACTTTATGTATTAGGCTAATGCTTAATACTCCTACTAAAATCCACGCCTTGATTAAATTATGCAGCCAAAGGTAAGTCTTTTGATCGTTAGCTCGCCATAAGAATATTAAAACCAAAATCAAATATAGCGGACTAATTCCAAAATAAAAATGCATTAATCCCAAAGGATACTGAATTAAATAAAAATTTGGAATTAAACAACCCAATAAACACAAAGTAGTAATCCATTTTGTTGATTTATTGTCAAAGACTATAGGGAGTGTTTTATAGCGATGAACCCAATCGCCTTTTAAGTTTTCTAAATCTTTAATAATGTCTCGCGCAAGAATTAAAAAAAATAAATAGCCTGCATGATAAAAAACTAAAATATCAAAATTTTTAAAATACAGAGTAATTGCCCAAAATGGTAAAATCATCAATAAAGCAGAATATAAATTACTTAGCCAAAAAAGACGTTTAACGCGAAAACTATATATCCAAATAGCAAACATATATAATAGAAAAAATAATACAGCACGAAAAGAGACTATACTAGCAAATATAAAAGCCATCATATTTAGTATTAAAAATAATACCAATTGAATCTGTTGTGATACTAAATGCTCTAGAATATATTTTTTTGGACGATTAATTTGATCCTTGGAGGCATCATAAAAATTATTAATGATATACCCTGCAGCTGTTGTGAGTGCTGACGCTATAACAATACTGAAGAATTTTATATCAAAAAGTAAGGTCCACCAAGAAAGTTGTGGTGCTAAAATATAGCGAGCTGTTAAGTATTGTGCAATAATTAATATAATAATATTGTATCCACGCACAAGACTAAACAAGCTTACTAATTTTAAAAGGAAACGTTGCTGTTTATTAAATAATAGCATACCAATTTCTTAAAATTGATATACCACTTCAAGAGGATATTCCTTTAGCGCTGTTTTAGCTTTTTCAAAGTCACGTGTAAAGCCTAACATAAAACCACCACCCCCTGAACCACAAAGCTTGAGATAGTATTCATTAGATTCTATACCTCGTAACCATATATCATGAAAAGAATCAGGAATCATAGGTTGGAAATTTTGTAAAACTAAAGTCGATAATGACTTTATATTTTTAAATAATGATACCATATTTCCTTTTAGAAAATCTTCTACACATTCATCAGAATATATAATAAACTTTTCACGCATCATAGTACTAAATGCCTCTTGCTTCATGTTCTCTTTAAAAATAGAGATCATGGGTGCTGTTTCTCCAATTATTCCACTATCTAATAAAAAAACAGCACCACTTCCAGTAATATGTTGCGAGGGAATTCCAGTAGTTTCAACATGTTCTTTTGATTTAATCAAAATAGGCAAACTTAAATAACTATTTAAAGGATCCAGACCAGAAGATTGTCCGTGAAAAAAGGATTCCATTTCAGCAAAAATAATTTTAAGATATTGTAATTTATCTTTAGTCAGATTCTCTAATACTGTTATTTTATTTAAGCCATACTGATCATAAATAGCCGCCACAAGAGCACCACTACTACCTACACCATATCCCTGAGGAATACTGCTATCAAAATACATTTTTTTGGCCAAATCATGATCTAATTGTACCCAGTTAAAAGAAACTAAAGCATCATCTAAGGTTTTTAAATATTCAGAGAAAGCAAGTAACTTGTCGTGAGAAGATTTATTTACCAAAGTATTCTCTGAAGGAATTTTCAAAGCACCTCTATAAAAATTATAAGGTATAGAAAGGCCTTTAGAATCTTTGATAATTCCATATTCTCCAAAAAGTAAAATTTTAGCAAAAAATAACGGCCCTTTCATGAACTTCAAAGTTACATTTTTTTAGCCCCTAACCCAACTTCATCTTTAAGGTATTGTCCATTTTCACAAAAAAAAGCAAGCTCCCTATTTATGAACTCAAGAATTACATCTTTATATTCTTTTGGATAGAGTAAATGTATATTGGCGCCAGCATCTAAAGTAAAACACAATGGGATAGAAGTGCTTTCTCTATATGCCCATACTTTTTGAATAACTGCCAACGTATTGGGTAACATTAAAATAAAATAAGGTGATGAAGTCATCATCATAGCATGTAAGGAGAGTGCTTCTAATTCTACAATTTGAATAAAATCATCTAATTCTCCTGACTTCATTATGGTATGTAGAGAAGACAAATGGTTTGTTGCTTGTAGAAATCGATTTTCAGCAAATGGATGTGCATGCATTAAATTATGACCTGTAGTACTTGAAACTTGTTTAGTGCCTTTATCTATCAATAATATAGTATCCTGATAGGTTTTAAATACCGGATGTAATGATTCACCAAAAGGTGTGGCATATAAATCAGAGCTTGTGTTTTGTATCTCATTTTTTCCCCAAAGTGTTACGGGTCCTTGAATACTTCTAGAAGCACTCCCTGAACCCAAACGAGCTAAAAAAGAAGCCTTTTGATGAAAATAACGGCTTTTCATCTCTGGGAAAAGTTGTTGCTCCAAATCCATCAAGCATAAAGATAAAGCAGCCATTGATGAAGCTGAAGATGCTATTCCACTACTGTGAGGAAAAGAATTTTCACTTTTAATTGATAAATGATAGTTCCCAATCCATGGGACATAAGAATGTATTCTTTCTAAAAAAATAGCGATTTTTGGTTTAAAATCTTCTTTTTGAACGTTATGAAAATAAAAGTCAAAATCAGAGATTGATTTTGAATGAGGTGTAAAAACAACATTAGTATTTGTAGAACTATTTGATAGTGTAAAACTTAAAGAAGGGTTTTTAGGTAATTGTTCTGCGTACTTACCCCAATACTTAACCAGTGCAATATTACTTGGTGCCTCCCAAGATGTTGCATATGAAATAGGAGAAGCTTTTTTAGAAATAAATGATGTTATATCCATATACTACAAAGATACAGTCTTAATCCTAATCGTTAATGAGAATTATTGGAAATGGTTTTTTTGTCTAGTCTTACTATGTCATGAAACTTCAGAAGTCAAAACTTATACTAGCTATTATTTCAAGAATTGTACTATCGGTTGCAGTAGGGTTACTCTCGAGTAAAGTTACCCAACCAGTAATTGTTTCTTGGTATGCTAGTTTAACTAAACCTTTTTTCTGTCCACCAAACTCCTTATTTGCCCCAGTTTGGACACTATTATGTGTTTTAATGGGCTAGGCATCTGGATGTGTTTGGTATTTTGGAAGATGGCATCTCTGGGGCAAAACTGCACTATATCATTTTGGTGCTCAACTTATTTTTAATGGTCTTTAGTCCCTAGTTTTCTTTGGATTAAAGAATTCTTCAGCAGGACTTCTAGTGATAATAGTGCTTTTGATTCTTATAGAACGAACCATTAAATGGTTTCGGATAGTAGATAAATTATCTTTCTACATGTTATATACCCCTGCTTAATCTGGGTTTGCGTTGCAACCCTATAAATGGTACAATCTTATATTTAAATTAATATTTTTAAAACAACTTCTAAAGTGAGGTTTTCCATAGATTAAGTACTCGTTCAGGATAATCAGTGATAATACCATCAATGCTTAAATCAATTAAATTTATGATATTTTCATGAGTGTTTACTGTCCATGGATAAATCTTAAACCCTGCCTTTTTAATTTTTTCAATATTGTTTTTGTCCAATGACTTATAGTCAGGATTAATAGCTATGGCATTTAATTTTTTGCCTATAGCTATCGCATCTAAAGGATCGTCTTCAGTTAAAATAGCAATCGGAACATTTGAATTGGCTTGATAAAATATTTCAAGTTCCTCCCAATTAAAGCTTGAGATGATTATTTTATCAGGAGACCATTTAGTTCCCTCAAAATAGCGTTGTAAAAGTTGGTTTGTAATAAGTGCTGTTTGAGTTCCTTTTAATTCAATATTTAACAAAATACGGCCATCAATCAAATCTAAAACTTCATCAAGGGTAGGGATAGTATAATGGTCTAATACTTTAATATTCCTTATAGAATCTAAATATAGCTGCTCAATATATCCAGAAGCGTTAGTTAACTTCTCAAGAGTTTGATCATGAAAAACCACAAGCTCTCCACTGGCACAACGAAAAACATCAATTTCGACACCGTCAACTCCAAGGTTAATAGCTTTAGAAATTGAAGGAAGTGTGTTTTCAGCAATATGACCTCGAGCTCCACGATGTCCAATAACTAATGGATTTATAGAAGTAGAACATGCTATCATGAACACACTAATAAAAATGGATGAAAAATAGAGTTTCTTATTCATTTTATTAAAATTAAAGAAACTATACAGCGATTGGTTATTTATCATATTTATTTTATTAATATCCAAAACTCCCAAGGTTTCATATCATATTGATAGGATGCAGAAAGACGCTTTGGTTTATAATCTTCGTAGCGCCTAAACATTCCCTCTAATGGCATTGTAAATTGGGCATAGTCTTTACTCAAATTTGCAATAACCACAAGGGTATCGCCTTCTTTTCCACGTTCAAAAGAAAAGACTTGCTTGTTTTTAGTGTTTAATAATCGTTTATATGAACCCCCATTTTTGCCAGAAGCAAGTGCTTTATGATTATTTTTTAATGCTCCCAACTGCAACAATAACTCCATTGTCTTTCCTGTATTTTTAGGAAAACTGTCTTTTTCAAAAAAGCGAAGTCTTTTGTTTAAATCATATTCTTGACCAGAATATATCAAAGGCATTCCAGGGGTAGTATAGTTTAGTGCCATAAAAACATGGCTAGCAGGTCCATAACTTTCTTTAATTGTTCCATTCCAAGAATTTTCATCATGATTAGAAACGAAATTTACAAGTATATTTTCTTTTCCATATCTTTTTAAAGTAAAGTCTATATGTCTTGCGAAATCGTTTGCTGACTTAACACCCTTTGCCACATCTTTAGATAAAGAATGTCCGGGCCAATCATAGGAAGCGTCAAACTTACTTATAAGACCTAAACCTCCAGGGTGATAAATATCTGTTTCCGCCAAAAGAAAAATAGACTTTATTTCACGTAACGCCTTAAAAGTTTTGTCATAAAAGGCTTGCGGGACGGCATAGGCCTGATCAATTCTATAACCATCAATATTGATTTCTTTAACCCAATAAAACATTGCTTTACCTAAAGCTTCTTGCATTTCTAAATTATCATAATTTAAATCTGCTACATCCGTCCAACCAAAAGATTTCCCAGTTCTAAAGTCTATGGGATCAATTATTTCTCCTTTTTTGTTTTTTAAATAAAAATCGCTATTATCTTCCATCCAAACATGATCCCAACCAGTATGTCCAGGAACCCAATCTAAAATAATATACATACCAAGGCTATGTGCTTTTTTTACTAAAAATTTAAAATCTTCTAAAGTTCCAAACTCTGGATTTACTTTGGTATAATCTGAAACAGCATAATAACTTCCCAAAGGTCCCTTACTTTTAGTTGAAGAAATCGGATTGATAGGCATTAACCAAATAACTTTTACTCCCATTTTTTTTAAAACAGGCAAATCTTTTGTAAAAGCATTAAAAGTTCCTTCACTAGAATATTGTCTAATGTTTGCTTCATATAGAACTGAGTGTGCAATGTTTTGTTTTGAAATTGGAGTTAGAATATCATTAACCTCAGGACGTAGCTGAGGAGATCTTGCTTCTTCTTTAGTTGACTGGCAAGAAGCAATAAGAACAGTGATTAAAAGTATGGTGATATTTCTCATTGTTTTAATTCAATTATTTATTCATATTATTTAGCTAAAACTAATATATCTTTTTATATGAAATATTGTTTTAAATTATTTTGTCTTCGCAAAATACATTTAATTCAATATTATCATGCTTAATTTTAGTACCGACTTTTGTTTTTTGAACTTTAATTAAAGTACCTCTAAAATTGATTTTAAAAGAATATTCTTTCCATTGTACAGGTAATTTTGGATTAATGTGAAGTTCATTATTTTTTAAACGAACACCACCAAAACCTTCAACAATACTCATCCAAGTTCCTGCCATACTAGTAATATGTAAACCTTCTTCCACTTCATTGTTGTAATCATCCAAATCTAAACGTGATGTTTGTAAATAAAAAGAATATGCCAGTTCCATTTTATCTAATTTCGCAGCCAATATCGAATGAACACATGGTGACAGAGAAGACTCATGGACAGTAAATGGTTCGTAAAAATCAAAATGTCGTTCCAAACTTTTAATATCAAATTGATCTTCAAAAAAATAAAATCCCTGCAATACATCGGCTTGCTTTATATAAGGAGAACGTAAAATTCGATCCCAAGACCAGTGCTGATTAATAGGACGTTCTTGTTTAGATATTTTAGTGGTAGGAAATAATTCTTTATCTAAAAATCCATCCTGTTGTAAAAAAAGATCTTCTGTAGGATGTTTTGGGAAATACATTGCCTCTGCAATAGCTTTCCATTGATTGACTTCATCTTCCTTCCAATTAATTTTACTTTTTACTTCCTCAAAGCGTTTTGGATTTGTTACAGCAACTTGTAATACTTGCTCTTTAGCATAATTCAAACACCACTTTGCAAGATAATTTGTATACCAATTATTATTCACGTTATTCTCATATTCATTTGGGCCGGTTACACCCAAGATCACATAAGCTTTTCTAAAATTAGAATAATGGACCCTTTGTGTCCAAAAACGTGCAATTGCTATAATAACCTCAAGTCCCATCTCCAGAATATAACTGGTATCACCTGTAAAACGCTCATAATTAAAGATCGCAAAAGCAATAGCGCCATTTCTATGAATTTCTTCAAATGTAATTTCCCACTCATTATGACATTCTTCTCCGTTCATTGTTACCATTGGATATAAGGCAGCACCATTATTAAAACCAAGTTTTTTAGCATTTTCAATTGCCTTATCTAAATGTTCATATCGGTATTTTAATAAATTACGTGCTATATCTTGGTTTTTTGTAGCCATGTAAAAAGGTAAACAATAAGCCTCGGTATCCCAATAAGTACTTCCACCATACTTTTCACCAGTAAATCCTTTTGGACCTATATTTAAACGTGCATCTTTTCCATTGTAGGTTTGATTGAGTTGGAAAATATTAAACCGTATTGCTTGCTGAGCCTTATCATCTCCTTTTATCACAATATCGGATTGCTTCCAAACTTTTGCCCATGAAGCTTTTTGATCAGCAATTAGTTTGTCAAAACCTTTTCCTTTCGCTTGGTTAATTACTGAAAGTGCTTTGGTATTAAATTGAGAAGCTGAATAATTCATTCCATTAATATATCCGCCAAATTTCAAAAGAGTGAATTTTTCTCCCTCAGCTAAAGAAATACTACTACATTGACTTAATCGCCATGCTTGTTCTTTGGTTTTAAAGTTGGAAGAAATGATTTCATTTCTATTTATTAGATTAGTTTGGGCAAAAGTACATACCTCAAATTCGGTTTTTAATGTTTTTGAATGTAAAGCAATTAACTCATTAGAAACTGTCTTTTGTTGATGTTCCCAAAAAGGATCGTCCCAGTTAGAATCTTGATTTGTAATATGTCCATCTACAAAAGAATCAATTGAAATTTCACAAGCTCCCTTAAGTGCTTTCACTGAATAATGAATGACCCCAAGTGCACCTTCATCCATTGAAAGAAAACGCTTAGCTGTTACTTCAATTCTACAGTCATCCGTAATTTGAGCTTCAAAAAAGCGAGTGTAAATTCCCGTTTTCATGTCTAGTTCTCTGAAGAATCCATTTACTTGTTTACACGTATTTAAATCTAAAGGAACCTTATTAATTTCTAGATGTATTCCAATCCAACTTGGTGCATTCAAAACTTTAGCAAAATAGTCTGGGTATCCATTTTTCCACCAACCTACACGTGTTTTATCTGGATAATAAACACCACCAATATAACTTCCCTGAAATGTATTCCCTGAGTAATATTCTTCAAAATTTGCGCGTTGCCCCATGGCACCATTACCAAGGCTAAAAATACTTTCAGAAGACTTCACCCTGTTAGAATTAAATCCTTTTTCAATAATCTTCCATGGGTGAACATCTAAATATGAGTTTTTCACAAGACTTTATATTAATTAAATAATGAATTATTTTAGTTTAAAATTAAAAAAGATTTGAAAGTACTTTTATGTTTAATTGCGTAAAATCTGAAAAACAAAAATCTGCATTTGAAAAAAACTTTTTGTCTCCCAATGCAACGGCAGTCATTCCTGCCTCCTTAGCGGCTAGTATCCCTGCAAATGCATCTTCAAAAACAATACATCTATCCTTGGGAACATTTAATGCGCTGCAGCCTTTTAAAAAAACCTCTGGATCTGGCTTACCCTTAATAACTATATTTCCATCTATAATCACTTCAAAATAATCCATTAATTGTAATTTTTGAAGTATAATTTTTGCGTTTTTACTTGCTGAACCCAAACCAATTTTAATCCCACGTTCTTTCAAAAAAATTAATGCTTCAGATATTCCCGGAAGAATATCATTAGGAGATATAGATTGAATAAGAAGCAAATAATCATTATTTTTCTCAAGCAAATAATGATTAAAAACTTCTAATTCTATAGAAACATTTGCCAAATCCAAAATAATATTTAAAGAATCCTGACGACTTACTCCTTTTAACTGCTCATTGTCTTCATGGGTTAATTCATAACCAATATTTTTTGCTATTTTTTTCCAAGCTAAAAAATGAAATTTTGCTGTATCAACGATAACCCCATCCAAATCAAATAAAGCACACAAATGTTTTTTTTTATTCATTTTGTCAATATCTAATAAATAGTTTTAATAAATTAAATAACTACTACATTATTCAGAAGGAGCCAAACGAACTATCAATCCATCAATAGCATTTGACATTTGAATTTGACACCCTAACCTACTATTATCTTTTACATAAAAAGCTTCCGAAAGCATTGCTTCCTCGTCAGCAGAACGTTCTAAGATTGAGTGGCTACTTTCAATATAACATTGACATGAGGCACACATTGCCATTCCTCCACAGGTACCTTCTACAGGAAGCTCATGTGCTTTGCAAATTTCCATTAGATTCAACTGCATGTCTAAAGGAGCACTTAGAGTATGAAATATTCCTTCTCGATCTATCAAATGAATGGTAATATCTTTTAGCATTTTATTTTATTGCTTTTATAAAAGATTTTGAAGCTTCTTTTAGAGAACCGTCAAAACCAGCCACACCGCTCACTGTAGTATATTTCAAAACATTTTTTCTGTCCGGATGTATTCTTTTAAATGCACTCTGACACATTAAAGTAGCTTCATGAAAACCACATAATATTAATTTTAACTTACCAGGATAAGTATTCACGTCTCCAATAGCATAAATACCAGGAATATTTGTTTGATAGTCTAATGAATTATCAACTAGTATAGCATTTTTTTTAATTTCTAAACCCCAATTTGCAATAGGACCTAACTTGGGTGTTAAACCAAAAAGGGGTATAAAGCTGTCACACTCAATAGCTTTTGAATCACCTAAATGATTAACTATAACTGAGTCTAAAAAATCATCCCCTTCTAGGGCGATTACCTCAGCTGGTGTTAATAATTGAATGCGTCCTTTATTTTTGAGTTGCTGTACTTTTTCAACTGAATCTAAAGCACCTCTAAATTCATTTCTACGGTGAATCAAAGTAACAGAAGCTGCAATATTTTCAAGAAAAATAGTCCAATCTAGAGCGGAATCTCCTCCACCTGCTATGATTACTTTTTTATTGTGATAAACCTCAGGATCTTTAATAATATAATTTACTCCCTTTCCTTCAAAATTTTCTAATCCTTCTATTGGTGGTTTCCTCGGCTCAAAGGTGCCTAAACCTCCGGCAATTACAACTACAGGTGCTAAATGTTGGGTTCCTTTATTAGTAGTTACTAAAAAATTATTGTCGTCTGCCTTTACAAGACTTATAGCACTTTCACCCAATGTATAAGTAGGCTGAAAAGGTGCAATTTGCTTTTCTAAATTCTTAACTAAATCACCTGCAAGAATTTCTGGGTGTGAAGGAATGTCATAAATTGGTTTTTTGGGATAAATTTCAGCACATTGACCACCTGGCATTGGGAGAGAATCTATCAAATGGCATTTAAGTTTTAAAAGCCCGGCTTCAAAAACAGCAAATAAACCTGTAGGTCCTGCCCCAATAATTAGTATATCCGTTTTAATCATTTAGATTTGGCTCTATACTTGTCACTGTTTCAATTTGTGGTAAATACTTTTTAATGGTTAATTCAACTCCAGACTTTAGTGTCATTTGATTGACACTACACCCCACACAAGCTCCATGCAATTGAACTTTTACGTGCTTATTGTCTTCAACAGAAACCAAAGAAATATCTCCTCCGTCAGATTTTAAAAAAGGTCGAATTTCTTCTAAAGCTTCTAATATTTTTGCTTTTACTACTTCTGATTCCATTGTTTAATTTTTAATAGCTTCACATCCTACTAAATTAGTTATCTCAACTGCTTTAGTTGGAGGTAAATTATTATTTCTAAATAAAACTTGAGATACTAATTTTCTAGTTATTTCAGCAAAAGCTGTAGTTAAGGCAGTCCCTTCTTGAAGGGCTGCAGGTCTTCCAAAATCTGCAGCCTCTCGCACACTCTGTTCTAGCGGCAAAGAACCCAAAAAAGGGACTTCTTTGTCTTTCGCTAAGTATTCTGCACCTTTTTTTCCAAAAATGTAATATTTATTATTTGGAAGTTCTTCAGGAGTAAAATAACTCATATTTTCAATAATTCCCAGTACAGGTACTTTTATATTTTCTTGTTGGAACATAGCAATTCCTTTTTTAGCATCAGCCAAGGCAACATTTTGCGGGGTGCTAACGACTACAGCTCCATTAATTGGAAGCGACTGAACTATACTTAAATGAATATCCCCTGTTCCCGGGGGTAAGTCAATTAAAAGAAAATCTAGTGCTCCCCAAGCAGCATCAAAAATCATTTGATTCAATGCTTTTGTGGCCATAGGACCACGCCAAATGACTGCCTGCTCGGGTTTAGTAAAAAATCCAATAGATAAAATTTTAACACCATAACTTTCAACAGGCTCCATTTTAGATTTACCATCTACTTGAACCGAAAGAGGTCTAGCACCTTCCATATCAAACATTGTTGGAATGGAGGGTCCATATATATCTGCATCTAAAACACCTACTTTACATCCCATTTGGGCTAATGTTACTGCTAAATTTGCTGTGACAGTAGATTTTCCTACACCACCTTTTCCAGATGAGATAGCAATAATATTTTCTATACCAGATATTCTTTTCCCTTTAATTAAGTTTGGCTTAGAGGCTACTTCAGGAGTAACAACTTTAATGTTTATTTTAATTTTAGCTTTTTCATAAACGTATTCATGAATTATTTTCAGAATAGTTACCTCCAATTTTTTACGTGCCTGTAAACTAGGATTCTCAAGCTGAATATCAATATCAATTTGATCACCAAAAATCATAATATTAGATATAGCACCTTTATCAATTATATTACCGCCTTCTCCTGGAAGAGAAATTTTCTTAAGTGCTTGAAATACAGCTTCTTTAGTGATTTCCATAAATGTATTAACATAATCTACAAATATACGTTTAAGGTTTTAATATCAAAAGGTAAAATATTTTAAAAAGGAGGAAGTGCTTTGGATGGATCCCAAAAATATTTATTTAATTGTTGAATCTGATTTTTTTTAATTTCAACACCTTCGTTTTCTAATAATTGCTCCATTATATTATCTGCTCCAAAGTGATGCTTTCCTGTTAATAATCCCAAACGATTTACCACCCTATGTGCAGGAACGTCAGAATGAACATGTGAAGCATTCATCGCCCAGCCAACCATCCTCGAACTCTGAGGAGATCCTAAATATTTTGCGATTGCACCATAAGTAGTTACTTTTCCTTCAGGAATACATTTAACCACTTTATAAACATTATAAAAAAAAGAAAATTCTTTTGCCATTTTAAAGTATAAAATTCATGTAGCTAATGGCTTTCTTCTTTTCTAAAAATTGATTTTCATAAAAAGTTTGAATTTCAGTTGCAATATCTGGTGCATCACTATTATTATAAATATCATGATGGGCATATTTAATTACTCCCATTTTAGATACAACACCTAAAGTATATCCAAATAAAAACTCACTATCAGTTTTAAGATGAATCAATCCTCCAGATTTCAAGACAGTTTTATAGATTTTTAAAAGATCAGGTTGAGTTAGCCTATGTTTAGTTCTTTTATATTTAATTTGAGGATCTGGAAACGTAATCCATATTTCATCTACCTCTCCCTCGTCAAAACACTGAACAATTAATTCAACTTGCATTCTAATGAAACAAACATTAGTATATCCTTCTTCAATTGCTGTTTTTGCACCTCGCCAGAAACGCGCTCCTTTGATATCAATTCCTATGTGGTTTATATGAGGACTACGTTGAGCTAAATGAATAGTATATTCACCTTTTCCACAACCCAATTCTAAAACAATTGGGTTTTTATTTTTAAAAAAATCCTTTCTCCAAGTTCCCACATAGGGAAATTTTCCTTTTAAAACATCATCTCTCTTTGGCTGAATAACGTTGGGAAAAGTTTCGTTTTCTCTAAAACGTTTTAATTTATTTTTACTCCCCACCCTCTTTATGTTTTATGCGAAAATAAGGATTTAAATTCTCCTTTGAAGGTATGATTGAAAGTGAAAAAGAAAATTCAGACCCGATACCCACTTTACTTTCAACAAATATTTCTTCATTGTGAGCCTCAATAATGTGCTTAACAATAGCCAATCCAAGTCCAGAGCCGCCTGTGCCTCTGCCACGACCTTTATCTACTCTATAAAAGCGTTCAAATAAACGTGGCAGGTGTTCTTTCCCTATACCATCCCCATTGTCATTAATTCGAACCCATATTTTAGAATCATTCGTATGTTCAATGCTTACCTCAGTTACGCCCTTTTTAATCCCATATTTTAGTGAATTAATAATTAAATTTGTGAGCACTTGTTGAATACGTTCTTCATCAGCAAATACATTAATAGGTGTTTCATAATTTCGATCCAACCTTAATGTTATTCCATTTCGAATCCCATCGATTTCCAATAAATCAAATACATTTTTTATTGTTTCTCTTAAATCAAAATCTATTTTATTTAGGGATTCAATTCCTGACTCAAATTTGGTAATCATATCCAAGTCATTTATTACAAACATTAAGCGATCTACCCCTTTAGCCGTTTGTTTTAAATACTTTTCCCGAATTTCATCATCTTTAATATCCCCTTCCAATAATGTTAAAATATACCCCTGAATAGTAAATAGTGGAGTTTTTAATTCATGCGAGATATTACCTATAAAATCTTTTCTATAATTCTCTTGTTTCTTCAATAGTTCCATTTTCAAATCTTGCTCAGAGGAGATTTTTTTTAAATAATAGACTAATGAATCTATTTTTTTTAACTTCCCAATAGGGTTGGGAGAAACCAGAACTGGAAAAATATCCTTATATATTTTGACTACTTTTTTAAAAATTATTTGTTTAACGATAAGGGATATAAGAAAAAAAGAAATGATAGATAAAAACATGAAAAATATAAAAAGTGGAAAAATTATATTTTTCATTGAAATCTCAAAAAAAAAAGTGCTTAACAAAAAAAGTGAAATAGCAAAAAAAGAAGCTAATGCTAGGGTTAATATACTGTAATATTTATGATTTAATGATGACACAAAATTAATTTTCAGGTTCAATGAATTTATAGCCAACTCCTTTAACAGTTTTTAAAAAATGGTCGCCTAATTTTTCTCTAAGCTTTCGGATATGAACATCAATCGTTCTGTCTCCAACAATAACCTCATTCCCCCAAACATTTTCCATTATATTATTTCGTTTGAAAACCTTTCCTGGTTTTGAGGCCAAAAGGTATAGAAGTTCAAATTCTTTTCTAGGCAAGAAAAGCTCTTGCTTATTAAAAACCACCTTATGTTTATCTTTATCAATTGATAAATCCAAAAATTCTAAAGTTTTGTCATTAAGGGAAGTTTCCTTAAATCTTCTCAATAATCCTTTTACTTTAGAAACTAAGACTTTTGGCTTAATAGGTTTGGTCACGTAATCATCTGCACCAACTTCGAAAGCAGCTACATAAGAATAATCTTCTCCTCTAGCTGTTAAAAACATAATGACAGTATCATTAAAACGGCTGTCCTGACGAAGTCTTTCGCATGTTTCAATCCCATCTAGATTGGGCATCATTACATCAAGTATTATTAAGTGAGGTAATTCTTTTTCTGCAACTCTAAGTGCTTCCAAACCATCAGAAGCAGTAAAAATTTGATATCCAACCTTCTCAAGGTTAAACCTCACAATTTCGATGATGTCTGGCTCGTCATCTACCAGTAAAATTTTAATATCTGTTTTAATCATCATTTTTTAAAAGTTTAAATTTAACACTTTATTAAAGTTAACGGCATATCCTCAATATTAACAAAACACTAACTTTTTATGTTTTTAACATAAGTAATTTTATTTAACCTGATTTTTTTATTAAGATAAATTGATAATTATAATGTATCGAGTGATCAAGTTTTTAATTGTTTACTTTTTTAAAAAAAATTGTTTAATCTTTTATTAATAAATTAAATTCCTATCTTTTTATTTTACATTCCTATGAATACGATTTTACATGCTTTTGATGAAATTATATCCCCTATTCAATTTAAGCAACATGCACTTGATTTATTCAAATACCAATATGAAAATAATACTGTATATAGATCATATTGTGACTTGATTAATAATGCTAATTCTGAAGTTACTGAGGTTCATGAAATTCCATTTTTACCCATTCAGTTTTTTAAATCGCATACTGTAAGTTGCGTTTCTAATGCTCCAGATAAAATATTTTTATCTAGTAAAACTTCAGGGCAAATAGCTTCTAGACATTTCGTAAATGATTTGAAAATCTATCATAAAAGTTTTGAGAAAGGATTTAATAAGTTTTACGGATCTATTGAAGACTATGCGATACTTGCCCTGTTGCCTTCTTATTTAGAAAGAGGAAATTCTTCTTTAGTTTATATGGCCAATCAACTAATTCATCAATCAAAACATCCGTTGAGTGGTTTTTATCTAGATGAGTGGGATCAATTAATTAATATTCTTCAGACACTGGAAAAAGAGGGACAAAAAACAATTTTACTTGGTGTTACTTTTGCACTTTTAACACTTATTGAAAAAAAGGAATTAAATCTAAATAATACAATAATTATGGAGACAGGAGGCATGAAAGGAATGAGAAAAGAAATGGTGCGCGAAGCATTACACTCTTCATTTAAAAAAGGTTTTGGTGTTACAAACATACATTCTGAATACGGAATGACAGAGTTAATGAGCCAAGCCTATTCTAAAGAAAATGGTCTTTATAATTGTCCCCCTTGGATGAAAGTTTTAATTCGCTCTACTGATGATCCATTTGAAATAGTTCGAGAAGAAAAAACAGGAGCATTAAATATAATTGATTTAGCAAATATTGAGTCATGTGCTTTTATAGCCACCCAAGATTTAGGTAAAAATTATAAGGATGGGAGTTTTGAAGTTTTAGGTCGCTTTGATACCGCGGAAATAAGAGGCTGTAACCTTATAGCGGTTTAAATAATAATATTTAAAATAAAATATTTTTTTTTACCCCGTTGTAATAAAACATATTTATCAGCAATCAATTCTTTTTCAGTAATTATGAAATCTTGTGTCACTTTAAGCTTATTAACAGAAATCGAATTTTCTTTTAAAGCACGTCTTGCTTCACCGTTTGAACTTAAAAAGCTCGATAACCTCGAAAGTGCATCTATTATATCAATTCCATCTTTAATTTTACTTCGTTCAATTTCTGCTTGAGGGACACCTTCAAACAATTCCAAAAAAGTGTCAGGTGTTAAATTTTGAAGCGCTTCACTAGTTGCGTTTCCAAACAATATTTGAGAAGCTTCCTGAGCCTTAACAAGCTCTTCACTGCCATGCACAAGTATTGTTACTTCATGAGCAATTGTTTTTTGAAGGAGTCTCAAGTGAGGGGCTTCATTATGTTCTTTAATTTTTTGATCAACTTCTTTTTCTGATAAAAAAGTAAATATTTTAATATAACTCAAGGCATCCTCGTCTGAGGTATTTAACCAAAATTGATAAAACTTATAGGGAGACGTTCTATTTTTATCTAACCAAATATTACCGTCTTCAGTTTTTCCGAATTTTGTTCCGTCTACCTTTTTTATAAGAGGACATGTAATTGCATATGCTTTTCCACCTTCTTTTCTACGAATTAATTCAGTACCGGTTGTAATATTACCCCATTGATCACTTCCTCCCAATTGAAGTCTACAATCGTTTGTTTTATATAAGTGAAGAAAATCATATGCCTGTAATAATTGATAAGTGAATTCAGTGAAAGACATTCCTACTTTAGCTTCAGAGCTCAATCGTTTTTTTACCGATTCTTTAGCCATCATATAATTTACTGTTATATGCTTTCCAACTTCTCTAGAAAAATCAATTAAACTGTATGATTTCATCCAGTCATAATTGTTAACGAGAAGGGCAGCATTGGGTAACGAGGTTTTGAAATTTAAAAATTTTTGTAATTGATTTTCTATGCCAGCACAATTTTTTTTTAGGGTATCTTGATCCAATAAATTTCGTTCATCAGATTTTCCAGAAGGATCACCAATCATTCCAGTAGCTCCTCCTAAAAGAACGATGGGTATATGGCCATGTTTTTGAAAATGCATTAATATAATAATCTGTACTAAACTCCCAATATGAAGCGATTCTGCTGTAGGATCAAAACCTATATAGCCTTTGGTCTCATTTTCAAGCAAAAAAGTTTCTGTTTCTGGCATGATATCATGGAGTAAACCACGCCATTTGATCTCTTGTACAAAGTTTGTTGGCATAAATTTTTAAGACAAAGATAGATTTCTAGAATGGAAACCAAAAATCAAAATTTAAATATTGTACTTTCGTTGGAATGATATTAGTCACAGGGGGAACCGGTATAGTAGGAGCTCATTTACTACTTAAATGTGTTAAACAAAATTCTAAAGTGGTTGCTACTTACCGAAGAGAAGAGGGTTTGAAAAAAATAAAAACACTTTTTGAAAAACAATCTCCAGATTACCTTAAATACTTTAAGACAATTGAATGGATTAAAGCGCCCTTAAACGATCTGACTTTACTCAATAATGCTTTTAAAAATATTGACTATGTATATCATTGTGCTGCAAAAGTAACACTTGCTGATTCTAATGCAGAAAAATTGATGAAAAGTAATGCAGAAGGAACCGCCAATATTGTGAATGCATCAATTAAACACAAAATTAAAAAATTAGTTTATGTTAGCTCTATTGCTGCTATTGGTGCAGAAAAATACATTACAACAGTTGATGAAGATTCTAGCTGGAATTCAGATCAAAATCATACCGCTTATGCATATTCTAAATATGGAGCAGAACTAGAGGTCTGGAGAGGTTCACAAGAAGGATTAAATGTTGTAATTGTAAATCCTGGGATTATTTTAGCAGGCGAATTATGGGAAAGAAGTACTGCGAGTCTATTCAGAGATGTTGCAAAAGGTATTAGATTCTATCCTACTGGAAGCGCTGCAGTAGTTGCTGTTGAAGATGTAGTGAATGTTCTTATGAAGTTAATGAAATCAGATGTTTTAAACGAACGCTTTATTCTTGTCGCAGAAAATATTTCTCAAAAAGAATTACTTTCCAAAATTGCTACTTCAATAGGAATAAAACCTCCAAATATTCCTTTGAGAAAATGGTTTCTTTACTGTGCTTTTGTGTTTGAAAAAATATTAAAAATTATAGGTATTAGAAAAAACTTTTTAAGCATAGCCTTAATTGAAACTTTAACAAGCAATCAAAAGTATGAAGGCTCTAAAATTTGTGGGGCAATTAATTTTCATTACACTAATATTGATGAAACGATAAAAAGAATTGGAACCTCCTATAAAAGGTAATCTACTTTTTATTTTTTGTTAATAAGTCTAAGCTATCTTTCACAGCATCCATTTTTTTTAAAACAGCAGAATGAATACGGTGAAAAATTCGTGGATTTTTTGCGTAATAATTTTCGCTTTCAATTAACTGAAGACTATCAATACTGTATTTTTTATATAAATATGATTTTCCTAGAATAGCTTCAAAAGCTGGATTTTTTTTAGAGAAAGAACTCATCACCTCCATAAGAGTTGCATCGTATAAAATTTGTTCCATTTGATTTTCACTAATTAAATTTACTGGTTTCATCACTTTCCCTGAGTCTGCACAACCAAAAAGAATAATGATAACGATCAATTCTAAAAAAAATAGTTTTCTGAATTTCATTTTATCTATCGAATATTAAGGCCTTTGCTGCAGATACTGGCTGGACTTTTCCATCTTTATAAGCCCATTGACCATTCAAAAGGGTTAGTTCAACAGATCCTTTAAAAGTAGTACCCTCGAAAGGTGACCATCCGCATTTATATAAAAGACTGGATTTTTCCACTAAATGTTCTTTATCTAGATCTACAAAAATTAAATCGGCAAAATATCCTTCTCTTATATAACCCCTTTCTTTAATATCAAATAAAATTGCAGGATTATGACATGCTTTCTCTACAATTTTTTCCAATGTAATTTTACCTTGATGGAAAGCTGTCAATAAAGCAGGAAGTGAATGCTGGACAAGAGGCCCTCCTGAGGGTGCATCTCTATATTTATTAGCTTTCTCTTCAATAGCATGTGGTGCATGATCTGAAGCAATTACATCTAGTAAATCTGAATTAAGTCCGTCCCACAGTGCATCACGATCTTGTTTTGTTTTAATCGCAGGATTCCATTTAATATTAGTTCCCTTTAAGGTATAATCATCTGAAGTAAACCACAAATGATGGATACAAACCTCAGCTGTTATCTTCTTATCCTTCAATGGGATGTCATTCCGAAATAAAGACAATTCTTTAGCAGTAGAAACATGAAAAACATGTAACCGAGCTCCTGTTTCTTTTGCCAGAGCTACGGCCTGTGAAGAGGATAAATAACAAGCTTCCTCACTTCGAATAATATGATGTTGCTCAATTGGAATATCTTCACCAAAAATCATTTCAGCCTTACTCATGTTATTTCTAATAGTTGTTTCATCTTCACAATGAACAGCAATAACTAGATCTGTTTTACTAAAAATTTTTCGAATTATTTTAGGGTTATCTACCAACATATTTCCTGTTGAAGAACCTAAAAATATTTTTAATGCAGGAACACGCTTAATATCTAATGCTAGGATTTCATCTAAATTATTATTAGTACCCCCAAACATGAATCCATAATTGGCAAAAGATACGTTTCCTGCTAGTTTAGTTTTTCTTTCCCATTCTTTAATTGAAGTAGTTTGTGGTAAGGTGTTAGGCATTTCAATAAAAGAAGTGATTCCACCAGCAATAGCTGCTTTAGATTCCGTTGCTATTGTTCCTTTATGAGTAAGTCCTGGCTCTCTAAAATGTACTTGGTCATCAATTATTCCAGGAAGAACGTAATAACCCTCAGCATCACATATTTCAACCTCATCTTCAACCTTGATATTGGAACCAATAACGGCAATTCTTGCACCTATAATTAAAATTTCGGTTTTTTGAATTTCACCTTCATTAACTATTTTAGCATTAATTATTTTTAATTTTTGCATTATTTAAATCTTTGTTTATTCAACCTCAAAAATAATACTCCAAAAAGTGCTTCCCAAATAATATTACTACTCATTTTAGACTTACCTAAAACTCTGTTTTTAAAAATAATAGGATGTTCAAATAACTTAAATTTTTTTATCCAAGCCTTATATTTTAATTCAATTTGAAACGCATATCCTTCAAATTTAATGTCATCAAGGGCAATGGACTCGAGAACTGTACTTTTATATCCTATATAACCAGCGGTAGGATCTTTTATAGGCATCGCCGTTATTAATTGGACATACATTGACGCAAAATAAGATAGAAGAATTCTATTGAGAGGCCAATTCACAACATTAATTCCATTAACATATCTAGATCCTATCACCATATCAAAATTTCCTTTTAAAAGTGCTAACATCGGTTTAAGTTCACTTGGATTGTGAGAGAGATCTGCATCCATCTCAAAAATATAGTCATACTTATGTCTTAACGCCCATTTAAAACCGTGTACATATGCAGCACCCAGACCACTTTTCTCTTTACGAGATTCTAAAAATAATTTTTGCCTATAAATAGTCATCAAATCTAAAACTAAAGCGCCTGTTCCATCCGGTGATTGATCATCAACAACTAAAATATTAATATCTAGTGTTGTAGCGAAAATAGCTGCAATAATAGCCTCAATATTTTCAACTTCATTGTATGTCGGGATGATAATAAGTGTTAGTTCCATAGTATGTCATAAAAATAGCAAATGTATTAACAACATATCACCAAGAAACATATATTAATTTTTTAAAAAACTTGTAAATTTGTTAAATGGGAGAATTGATTTACAATACAAATATTCACCAAGATTGGATCAGTTTAATTTTCCTTTTCAATCTTATCCTTTTTGTAATGCTGAATTATACTAATCATGATCGGTTTGTCGATATTCTGAGAATTTTTTCTTCTAGTTTGTACATTGGAAAATATGCAAATGATCATAATTATAATTATTTAGAGCGCTTTAACTTTGTTAGTTTTTTATTTATTGCTAATACAATGGGACTATTTTTATTATGTGTCAATAATTATATTTTTATCCCTATTATTGATGGAATTGAATTTTATTATTATTTGGCAGTTCTCTTTAGTGTAATTTCAATTCGCTTTTTTATTAACCAATTTATTTTGAGCTCTTTGAAGTTAATTAATATTATAAATATTTTCCTCTTTAAATCTTTTACAAACAATACCCAAACTGCTTTTTTTTTGTTCATCCTTTTATTTATAATTCACTATACCAAAGACACTTACTTATTTCATCTCTTAATACTATTAATTATCATTTTAGGATTTTGGTTATTTAATCAATTGAAAATTATTTTATCTTTTATTAAATCACAACCAGGTAACCTTTTTTATTTAATTTTTTATCTTTGCAACATTAAAATTGCCCCTTGGATTTGGCTCTATATATTATTTCTACAAACAAGATTGTAATTTATTCACATTATGAAAGTTAAAACTATTTTGGTTTCACAACCCGAGCCTTTAAATGAGAAATCCCCTTACAGTAGACTTGAAGAAAAACACAAGCTAAATATAAATTTTCGGCCTTTTATCCATGTAGAAGGAATGAACGCAAAAGAAGTTCGCCAACAAAAGATTGATTTTAATAATTTTCAAAACATCATACTTACCAGTCGAAATGCTATAGATCATTTCTTTCGTCTTTGTAAAGAAATGCGTTTCGTAGTGCCTGATTCAACAAAATATTTTTGTCAATCTGAGGCTGTAGCTTTTTATCTTCAAAAATATGTGGTTTATAGAAAACGAAAGATTTATGTAGGTGAAAAAAAAATTGAAGACTTAGAAGCGGTCTTTAAAAAATTCAATAAAGAAACCTTTTTATTTCCTACATCTGATGTTTTAAAACCTGATGTACCTGACTTTTTAAACAAATCATCTCTTAATTGGCAACGTGCAATTTTATACAAAACAGTTGTTAGTGATCTTTCAGATTTACGAGATGTATACTATGATATTCTTGTCTTTTTTAGTCCCTCAGGAATTGAATCGCTTTTTAAAAATTTTCCTGATTTTGAACAAAAAAAAACGCGGATTGCTGTTTATGGAAATTCAACAGTTGAAGCTTCAGAAGCAGCTGGTTTAAGAATAGATATTAAAGCACCCACGCCAGAAACACCTTCTATGACTATGGCAATTGAAAAATATATTGAAAAAATTAATTAGTTGTTTTTTAAAAAAATCAGAAAAAGGAATATTTAGCCTTGAATAAAATTTCCCTATTGAAGAAAAATATCGCTTAATTTTAATTTTAAAAAGTGATTTGAGGCTTAATTAAAATGATATATCTTTAATATAATTATCTTATTAATAATCGTAGTCTAAAACTAATCTCATGAAGATTACAGAACAAACAGTTATTATTGACGGTATTGACAAAGTTATTTTGAAAACTCTTATGCAAGACGCTCGTACACCAATTTTAACAATTTCAAAAATAACAGGCATATCTGGAGCTGCAGTTCACCAGCGATTAAAAAAATTAGAGAAAGGTAAGGTTATTTCAGGCTCCCAAATTATTATTAATCCAAAAATACTAGGTTTTAAAACCGTTGCTTTCATTGGTATATTTTTAGATAAAGCCATGCGAAACCCAGAAGCGGTCAATCAGCTCAAAAATATTCCTGAAGTAATTGAATGCCACTACACCACAGGAAACTGGAGTATTTTCGCGAAATTATTATGTAAGGATAATGAGCACCTAATGGAACTACTTAATAAAAAAATACAATCTGTAGAAGGTGTTTCGAGAACAGAAACCTTTATATCTCTTCAACAACAACTTAATAGACAAATAACTTTGTAATTACTTTATTGTCCTATTTTAAAAAGATTTTTTCTGCAGTTTCTTTACGGAAAATATTCCATTTTGAATGTTAAACTGAGAATACTTTTGAATTTGCATATTAATCAATTAATAATAACAATATTAGCTGATGAAGTTGGATTAATAATTTTATGAAAACTCTCATTCTTTATTATTTTTTTTAAAAAATCTTCATTACAAGTCCCTTTATCTCAATTTTAATTTGAAATAAATAATAATAAGTTGTAAAATTCCTGCGACTAAATTAGCAGAAATTACCGCTACACTATCAATC
>JABGXI010000037.1:0-2543 GCA_018675855.1 Flavobacteriaceae bacterium
CGTTTTTCAAGTAATATACCAGATACTTCAGCAGAAACATCTGTATCGACTTTATCAGTTGCAATTTCGACAATAGGATCATCTAAAGAAATAGAATCGCCTATTCCCTTAAGCCATTTAGTTACAGTAGCTTCGGCAACGCTTTCACCCATTTTAGGTAATTTTAAAAAATATTGTGCCATGTATTATATTATTTTGCAAAAGTATCAAATTTTGACATTGCGCGAAGCTTTTAACTAATTCTTCTATATGTAAAAAATGAATTTAACTTTTAGAAATTGAGGCTTCAAAGGGAATTCTTGCTAAAATACTTCTCCCCAATGTAACCTCATCTGTATATTCTAATTCATCTCCAACAGGAATTCCTCTTGCTATAGTCGATGTTTTTACTGAATATTGACTTAATAGTTTATAAATATAAAAGTTAGTAGTGTCTGCTTCCATAGTCGCACTTAATGCAAAAATAAGCTCATTAACTTCTTCATTTTTAACTTTTTCTATTAAAGAGTCAATTGTTAAATCTTTTGGTCCTACACCATCCATCGGAGATATTATTCCTCCCAGAACATGGTATAATCCATTATACTGTCCTGTATTTTCAATGGCCATAACATCACGAATATCTTCTACAACGCATAATAATCTTTTATTCCGTTTCAAACTTGCGCATATTTCACATAAAGGCGCGTCCGACAAATTATGACATCTTTCACAAAAAATAACACCTTCACGAAATGATGATATAGCTGAAGTCAGCATAAGTGTATGATCAACAGGCTGTTTAAGTAAATGAAGTGCTAATCTCAAAGCTGTACGTTTACCAATTCCTGGAAGTTGTGCAATTTCTTGCACAGCATTTTCAAGCAGTTTTGAAGAAAAATCCATAAGCTAATTTACGAAAATATGAGATGTATCTAATTTGTATCTTTAACAACTTAATTTTTTTTTAAATGATATCACCTTTTTTTATTCTATGCCTTATCGTAGGTTATTTTTTGGTATTAGTTGGAATTGCTTATGTTACAGGAAAAGATGATTCAAATGAAAGTTTTTTTAAAGCTAATCGAAATTCACCATGGTATTTAGTTGCTTTTGGAATGGTAGGGGCTTCCCTCTCCGGAGTCACTTTTATTTCTGTTCCAGGCTGGATACAAGAATCTCAATTTACTTATTTTCAGGTAGTTATGGGTTATTTAGTGGGCTATTTTGTCGTCGCTTATGTTCTATTGCCCGTATATTATAAAAATAATGTTACTTCAATTTACGAATATTTAAACAGCAGGTTGGGACAAAATAGTCATAAAGCTGGTGCTTTTTTTTTCTTTGTATCTAGAGTTTTAGGAGCGGCTTTTCGATTGTTTTTAGTGGCAATTGTATTGCAACAATTTATTTTTGACGCTTGGAGTATTCCTTTTGAAATTACAGTTATTTTATCCATAGTTTTAATATGGGTTTACACTCAAAGAGGAGGAATTAAAACCATTGTATTAACAGACACTCTTCAAACAATGCTAATGATAATTTCTGTGATTTTATCTATTGCATATATTAACCAGGCATTGGACTGGTCGTTTATAGAATTTTTTAAATCCTCCGAACTCTCACGATACAATAAAGTTTTTGTCACCGACTCTCTACTGAGTAGAAATCATTTTCTTAAATCTTTTATTGGCGGTGCATTTGTGACAATATGCATGACAGGACTGGATCAAGATATGATGCAAAAAAACTTAAGCTGTAGATCCTTAAAAGATGCACAGAAAAACATGATCGTTTTTAGTTTTGTTTTGGTAATTGTAACTGGTCTTTTTATGTTATTGGGTGCATTACTTTTTATATATGCAGAAAGCAAAGGAATATCTATTCCATTAATGGATGGAAGTCAAAAAACAGACCTTCTATTTCCTGAAATAGCCTTAAATGGTCCCTTAGGAATTGCCGTTGCCGTTACCTTTATACTTGGACTGATTGCCGCTGCTTACAGCAGTGCTGACAGTGCACTAACTTCACTTACAACCTCTTTTTGTATAGACTTTCTTAATATTAAAAAATATGATGAAAGAAAACAAAAAATTCTTCGAAAAAAAACACATTTATTTATGAGTGTCTTACTCATTTTCGTGGTCATACTTTTTAAGCATATTCTTGACCGCAATGTAATTGATGGATTATTAACCGTAGCTGGTTATACTTATGGACCACTACTGGGTTTATTCGCGTTTGGAATATTTACTTCTTATGAGATTAATGACAAAAAAGTCTGGTGGGTGATTTTAGGTTCTTTAACGCTAATTAGTGTTTTAGGAAATATAGATGCTGAAAGTCTTGGCGGTTATGAATTAGGATATGAATTACTCCCTTTAAATGGATTTTTTACTTTCTTTGGTCTTGTACTGATTCGAAGAAAGTAATACTAACGTACATGCATTTTCCCAAATAATACCTTTTTCATTTAATAACTTAACTAACTTAGGATTCTCAGTACCAGGATTAAAAAGCACCCGTTTAGGGTTGATTTTTAAAATAAAATCAAAATAAGGTTC
>JABGXI010000038.1:0-2264 GCA_018675855.1 Flavobacteriaceae bacterium
AAGCTGTAAATTAAGTTGAAGGTTTTTTTCTCTGAGATATTGATTTTCTTCATTAACAATAGCAAGTGATTTAACTTTTACTAACGGGGTTGAAAGAAAAGAAACAAAATCCGAGGAGAATCCTCTTATCACGCTCATTTCATCATTATGACGATTAAAAAGCAAAACAAAAGAAAAAAATAGAGCAACGGCAAAAACAAAATGATCTTTGTTTTTGATTAAAAATAACAGAAGGTTGCGCATGAACAACCCCTAGAGTAGAACCGCCTCATATTTTTTCAAGTTTTCTAACACCATTCCTGTGCCCCTAACAACAGATAACAATAGGTCTTCAGCAACATTAACTGGAACATTAGTTCTTTCTCTAATTATTTGATCTATACCTTTTAGTAGGCTTCCACCACCAGCTACAATGATGCCCCTTTCTAAAATATCGGCAGCTAATTCAGGAGGTGTTTGTTCCAAACATCTTTTGACAGCTTCTACTATTGCATTAACAGGATCTTTTAAAGCTTGCCTGATTTCATCTGAACTCACTTCAATTGTTTTAGGAATTCCTGTGACTAAATCTCTTCCTCTAACTGATATTTCTTTTGAGTGCATTTGCATAGCTGAACCAACCGATTTTTTGATCGATTCACTCATTCCAAGACCGATTTCAAGCTTGTGCTCATTTCTAAACCATTGCAGTATACATTCATCCATTTCATCACCCGCAATACGAATTGTTTCTTTAGTAACTACGCCATTCAAAGATATAACGGCAATTTCAGTTGTTCCACCACCTATATCAACAATGATATTTCCTATTGGTTGACTTATATCAAGACCAATACCAATGGCAGCTGCAACAGGCTCTTCAATTAAATAGACTTCCCTCGCATTAGCTCTCTCTCCAGATTCTTTAACCGCTCTTCTTTCAACCTCGGTTACACCTGAGGGCACACAAATTACCATACGAGGTCTAGCCATACGGCTAAAATTAATCTTGTTAATAAAACCTTGAAGCATCCCATCAGTCATTTTAAAATCAGCTATTACACCATCTTGTAATGGTCTAACAGTTTCTAAATCGCGATGCGTTCTTCCGAGCATTGCTTTTGCCTCATCTCCAACAGCTACAATCTGATCATCATGAATAGTCCTGGCAACAATGGAGGGCTCATTGATGACAACACCCTTTCCTTTCAACCAAATAAGCGTATTGGCAGTACCAAGATCTATCGCAATATCTCCAGATATCCAATTAATAATACTTGAAAGTGATTTTTTATTCATTTTATAAAATTTAGCATCGATAAATGGTTAACAATCTAACGATTATTAATGAAATAGCTTATTTTAATTTTTTACAAAAAGTTAAAAATTTGGCCCAATAAATGGCTTTTCTAATTTAAAATCCCCAAAACCATTTTGGTCTCTAAAAACAAACTGTTTATTTAGTCTATTATAATACCAAGCTTGGTAAATCGAAGTATTAGTACTGGTGGCATTTGACCTTTGAATTTCATCAGGAGGCCCGAAGAGAATATATATCATCCCAAAATCTGTTTCCCAACCTTCCTTCCAAGACATATTAAAATATTCATTGACATAGTTAACTCTTATATAATACTCTTCCATTAATTCATTAATATTTGAATCGGGAGTAGGGTCTCTTTTGTTCCAAAAATCAAGAAATATTTTCTCTAGCGCCTTCCCTTTCTTGCCCTTTGCTTCTTTTCTTTCATTATTCGTTAAAATATATCTCATTTGCTGAAAGGAGTTCTCTACATTATTAACAAAGCCTGAAAGTCCAGGTTTATAAATAGAGATTTTTTTTATGACTTCACTTTCTTTTTTTGACTGTATTAGTTTTATTCCAATCCCAAGGCCCATTGTGGTTAATACACTCTTATCTAATTTATATCTATGGTTAAAAAAACCATCCGAAGTATCTTTTTTTAATATAATATCTTTTCCATTTTCGTTAACACCTTCGATAAAACCCAAGACTTCATATGGCTTACTATCAACAAACCCAGATATAATTAGAGTAAGACCCTTATCAATGTTTGTTATACTTTTACCTGTTATCGGGAATTCATTAACGTTAAAACCCCACTCACCTTCAAGATTTGCAATAATAAGGGGATTCATTAAAGAGGGGGTTTTGGTCAATTTCGAAAAATCAATTTTAATATTTTTAGAACCCTTGTTTCTTGTATCTTTATCATAAAGCTCTGATTCTATTTCATATTTATTTTTTGCGACTGTAAAGTTTG
>JABGXI010000005.1:0-3590 GCA_018675855.1 Flavobacteriaceae bacterium
ATGAATTTTGAATCTAAAGCTGCTATAATAGATAATGGTTATACTATAGAAATGAAAATACCTTTTTCTGAAATTCCATTCCCAAATGGTACAGATCAAGAATGGCATATCAACTTTTATAGACGATACTTTGAAAATGGAAACGAAATTGAAGTTAGTAGCCAGCCAAGAGACAGAAACAATAATTGTGTGGTTTGTCAAACTACAGATAATCTTGTTTTAAAAAATATTGTTATTGATAAACGGTTGGAAATTTTACCCTATGTTTCAAGTAATATCCAGGGGTCTAGAAATAGCCCTAATGAAAAAATTTCTTATGGATCTGTAAAAGGGAAAGTAGGTTTAGGGCTTAATTTAGACATTAACAAGAATACAAGTTTTGAATTAACACTTAATCCTGACTTTTCTCAAGTAGAAGCTGATGTTACTCAAATTGACGTAAATTCCTCCTTTTCTTTACAATATCCTGAGAGGCGACCATTTTTTAATAGGGGAACAGATCTTGTAAATTTTACCGATGGTGCATTTTACTCACGTTCAATTGTTAATCCTTCTATAGCAACAAAATTATTGAGTCAAGGAAAGAAATCTCGTTTATTTTTACTGAATGCACTAGATCAAAACTCTGTTTATCTGGTTGGTGGTGAGGATAGATCCTACACAGGTCAAGGAGGTAAAAGTTTGGTAAATGTACTTCGCTACCAACATTTATTAAGCCCTAAATCTCGATTTGGTGGAGTAATGATGAATCGTTTCTATAAGGGTGGTGGCTTTGGTCATCTTTTTGGATTTGATGGACTTTTTCTGTTAAATCAAAATCTGCGTTTAAGTTTTGAAGTTTTCAAAAACTTTAATGAAGAACCCGTTAGTGATTGGATTGATACAGATGCTACCATTAACGGAAAAACAATTGCTTTAGATGGTGATAAAATTGACGGAGATGCTCTTTACATTCAACTATACAGAAAAACCGAGCACTGGCAAAGTTATGTATACTACAGAAATATTTCTCCTCAATACAGATCTGACGTTGGTTTTGTAGTTAAAAATAATCGTAAATGGGGAACTCTTTTTCATGAATATATCAATATTATTAATAAACCTGCAGTTCAATCTTTTGGCTTTGGGACTAAGATAGATGTGGTATATACTTTTGAGGATTTATACAAAAACTTTAGTGTAGACTTGTTTGCTTCCATAAAAACTTACGGACAGACGGAACTATCATATACATTAGATTATGATGCCGTAAAAACCTTTTTAGGAATTCGCTTCAACAACTTACCAACGCATTCATTTTCTGTAAACGGATCTCCCAGTGAATCTTTTAATTTTAGAGTAAATCTAAACAGTGGAAAAGACCTCTCTGTTAACGAAGATATCCCTGAAATTGGAGACCTTACCTCCTCTTTCATGACCCTAAATTTTCAAGTGAATGACAACCTAACTATAAACCCATCAATTAGATACTCAAGATTAGAAAAAACAAATGGATTAGGTAATTATTTTGAGGGGAGTATTGCTCGTTTAAACCTAAGATATCAGTTTAGTAATGAATTTAATGTGAGGCTTGTTTCTCAAAAAAATACATTTACTAATCAATTCTTTATTCAACCATTAGTTCAATGGAATCCCAACCCGTCAACAATTTTCTATCTTGGTGGAAACCAAAATACCATCGAAGAAATTGAGGGTGCTCACTTTCAATTGTTGCAATTTAATCAAACACAATTCTTCTTTAAGTTTCAATACCTCATTGGACTTTAAAAAATAATTTTATTTGATCTATAATTAATCGTTCTTTATCATTATTTTTAGAGAAATGAGAATCCGTTCAGAATACCATATTTTTGTTTTTTGAATAAAATAATAGTCTTTTTAAAGACATCAAATTTCATCTACTCTAGAATGATAAATAAGAATAACTTATCCAATATTGATGGTGCAGAAATTTCATGGTTTGCTCCATTATGTGATGGAGACGATGATTTCTTAGGAAATAGAAACCCTCTTTATAAAAGCTCTTGGGAGAATACCTCTTCAATTGTAAAAACTGCAGATAAATTAGGCTTTAAAAATGTATTATGCCCATCTTCTTATCAAGTAGGTCAGGATCCTTTATCATTTGTGGCAGGAATGGCAAGCCTAACAGAAAATATTAATTTTTTAGTAGCCATACGTTGTGGAGAATTACATCCACCCATGTTAGCTAGAACAATTGCTTCTCTGGATCATATGCTTAAAGGGAGGTTAACAATTAATATTATTTCATCTAACTTACCTGGAATGGATTTATCTACAAAAGAACGATATGCCCGTTCTAGAGAAGTCATTCAAATTTTAAAACAATCTTGGTCACAAGATCAAATAAAATTTAAAGGAAAATATTACCAATTAGATTTAACCTCAAGACCTGTAAAGCCATACCAACAAAATGGTGGACCACTTCTTTATTTTGGAGGGTATTCTCCAGATGGTGTAGATCTTTGTGCAGAGTTTTGCGATGTATATCTGATGTGGCCTGAAACAGAATCAAAATTAAAAGGCTTAATGAATACCATGACTCTTAAAGCGTCTAACTATAATAGAACTGTTAAATTTGGACTTCGAGTTCATGTGATTGTTCGAGAAACTGAACAAGAAGCTCGTGATTATGCAGATCAATTAATTTCTAAATTAGATTTAGAAAAAGGAACTGATATTAGAAATAGAGCCCAGGATGCGGCTTCTCTTGGTGTATCTAGACAATCAAAATTAAGGGAAGAAACTGATGGAAAATATTATGTAGAACCTAACTTATGGACAGGGATTGGTTTAGCACGCTCTGGTTGTGGAGCAGCTATTGTAGGAAGTCCAGATCAGGTTGTAGCAAAAATTGAACGCTATATTGAAATGGGTATTAATTCATTTATCTTCTCCGGATACCCTCATGAAAAAGAGTGTGAAATCTTTGCTAAATTAGTACTCCCAAGATTAAAAACTATTTCTCTTCCAGAAGTATTTGGACGGGTGCCGAATTCAGAGCCTAATAGTCCTCTAGGATATGGACTAAGAAAATAAATATGATAGACTTTATAATTGTAATCGCCTATTTTACTATTATATTACTAGTTGCCCTTCGAGGTAAAATTAGTGCAGACAGTTCTGCGGATGAGTACTTCTTAAGTTCAAGGAATTTACCTTGGTACTCTATTGCACTATCTACCATAGCTACAAATATACAAGGGTATCAATTCTTAGGAATGATGGGGTCTGCTTATCTTTTTGGTTTAGCTCAAGCCAATCTTGAAATTAATGCCGTTCAAGGAATTTTATTAGGTGCTTTTGTTTTTGTTCCTCTTTTTTTAAAAGAAAAAATAACCACCATTACACAGTTTATTTCCAAAAAATTAGGAAAACGTATTGCTCTTTTTCACTCACTAACCAACATGGCTCTTTTTGCAACTGTAACTCTTGGGGCTGCTCTTTTTTGGGGGGCCTATGCAGCAGATATGGTCTTTAGTGAACAGTTGTCTTTTCTGAGTGAAAATAGAATGATTCGTATAGCCATATTAATAGTTATACTTGGAGTGTTTTCAGCAATATATACC
>JABGXI010000039.1:0-3604 GCA_018675855.1 Flavobacteriaceae bacterium
CCAAAAAACATTCCAGAATCCATATTGCTTTTTACTTTTAAAACGGCTTGTATTATTTCTGCTTTCCCACATAACATACCCACACGCCAGCCTGCCATGTTAAATGATTTACTTAATGAATTTAACTCTACAGCAACTTCCATCGCTCCGGGGCGAGATAAAATACTTTGTGGTTTTTGAGTCAAAACAAAACTGTAAGGATTGTCATTTACTAATAAAATATTACGTGCTTTGGCCCAAGCGATTAATCGGTCAAAGGTTTCAGCTTGTGCTTCTGAGCCCGTTGGCATATGGGGATAATTAATCCACATGATTTTAACTAGAGAAGTGTCCAGCGCTTCCAGGGCCTCAAAATCAGGTTGCCAATTGTTAGCAGCTGTTAAATTATACAATACAGGCTCTGCTTCTACAAGTTTAGTAACCGCAGCATAGGTGGGATATCCAGGATTAGGAAACAATACCTGATCGCCTTTATTTAAAAAAGCCATCGAAATATGCATGATCCCCTCTTTGGAGCCCATCAAAGGAAGCACCTCTGCATTAGGATCTAAAGTAACCTGGTAATGGTTTTGGTAAAAATCAGCAATCGCTGAGCGTAATTCTGGAAGCCCTTGATAGCTTTGATACATGTTCGCTCTGGGATGTTCCATTGCTATGAACAAGGCATTGACTACTTCCGGATGGGGTGCCAAATCGGGACTTCCAATACCCATATTGATTACAGGATGTCCTTGTTGAATCATCTGGGAAACTTCTCGCAACTTGCGGGAAAAATAGTATTCCTGAACACTCTCTAAACGCTTTGCAGTTACTATCATCTTGTGTGTTGGGCGTATTCGCCTAAAATTTTAAATTGTGATGCCATAATGGTAATTAACTTTCGTGCCTTATCATAAAATTCGAATTCATCAAAAGTTATATCTACGAAAAAAGCATATTTCCCAGGGGTTTCAATCACAGGTAAAGATTGAATTTTGGTGAGATTGAGCTGACAATCGCTCATAACATTTAAGACTGCAGCCAAACTTCCACGTTGATGATCTAAGGTGAATTTTATAGCCGCTTTATTGATGTTTTTTTGAGAAACTAAACTTCCTTTTTTCTGAATAATCACAAAACGAGTTACATTATTTTTAATGGTTTGAATGGAAGGGGCTAATACTTCTAGGCCATATAAGCTTGCTGCTTCTTTGCTAGCAATTGCCGCTATTCCAGAAATCTTATGCTCTGATATACGTCGGGCTTCATCGGCCGTATCTTCTGCTTCTACAAGGCGAATGTACGGATAGTCTTTAAAAAAACCTTTACACTGCAACAAAGCCATAGGATGTGAGTGCACTTCCTTAAGATCAGCAAAAGTTTGTCTCGGGAGGGCCATCAAATTATGATGGATACTAAGTGAATACTCGCCCACGATCTGAAGATCGTTTTGATCAATCAGTGCGTAATTAGGAATAATAGATCCCGCAATAGAGTTTTCTATCGCCATCACCGCCTGATCAGCAGAATTATCCATCAGTGCATTAACGGTTGCGTCGAAAGTTTCGCATTCCATCAAAGACAAGTTCTTCCCATAGTAACTATTTGCTACCGCATGGTGAAAAGATCCTTTGACTCCTTGAATCGCTACATTTGTGTTTTCTTTCATTTTTTCCAAAAAAAAAATCCTGATAAATCAGGACTTTTTTTTATATTATATTCTAAATACTATAAAGTCCTGTCTGCTTCCAAATAGAAGTAGTAAAAATTGTTGTAGTAAAAGAAAGTTGTATTCATAATAACTTAAATCACAACAAAAGTAACATTGCTTTTGTCAAAAACAAATTTTTAGGATTTTTTTTATTTAAACTAGTTTAAATTTAATGCCTTTAAGGCTAATGTCATAAAAAATATTTTTAATAATCCCCGGTGAAGCCAAACAAATAAAATAAGGTGTGACTATTGAAATTCAATAGATTAAAATACTTAATAAGAAATAGACACCTTTTCTCTCTCATATCGATTAATAAGAATCCTATTTTTTTATATCGGGTTATTTATGGATTTTAGCACATTGAAACCAACATTTAAGAATGAAAAATAGTCATCTTTATAACATTCTTATTCTCAATTTAGGGATGTTATGCATTAGCACATCTGGACCCCTGGGTCGTTTTATCCCTCTACCGCCTCCATTGATTATTTGGTTTAGAGCCATTGTTGCCTTTCTTGTTTTAGGGGCGTATTGTTATATGAAAAAAGAAAAGATTAGAATAGGATTTGCAAAAAACAGATACACTATAATTTATAGCGGGACCTTACTCTCCCTTCATTGGGTCACTTATTTTTTTGCTTTACAGTGGAGTGGTGTTGCCGTTGGGATGTTATCTATGTTTACTTTTCCTATCATCACCGTTTTTCTTGAGCCACTATTCTTTAAAACAAAACTCCACCCCATTCATTTGCTTTTTGGATTCCTCATTTTAGTTGGTATTTATCTGCTCGTCCCTGCCTTTGATTTTAAAACCGAACAAACCAAAGGCCTTTTTATGGGTTTATTCTCGGCTTTGGCATATGCCCTTAGAAACTTGATTATTAAAAAAAGAACTAAAAAAATCAATGGCTCTTTACTAATGTTTTATCAAATGGGAATAACCATCCTTGTTCTTTTTCCTGTGGTATTAATTTATCCAATTGACACCTTATCAGCACAAATTCCCTATTTATTATTTTTAGGCCTCGTGACTACTGCTATTGGACACACCTTGTTTCTAAATAGCTTAACCTATTTTACGGTCGCCACGGCAAGTATCATGAACAGTATTCAACCCATTTTTGGGATTCTCTTTGCTTTTTTCTTTTTAAACGAAATTCCCCCAGCCACTAGTCTTATTGGAGGAGGAATCATTTTAATAACCGTTATCATAGAAAGTTTACGATCCCGTAAGATTTAAAAAAACAAACCACTTATCTTTAAATAAAAAAATAAATGTCGCTTCTTCTACAAAACGTTTCCAAAAGCTACGGTGCCGTAAAAGCATTAAAAGGACTCTCGATTGAATTAAAAAAAGGAGAAGTGGTTGGCTTATTAGGACCTAATGGAGCTGGTAAATCTTCTCTCATGAAAATCCTAACAGGATATTATAAAGAGTGGGAAGGGGAAATTTCTTATGATGGCCTGGACTTAAAAATCGATTTACAAAATATTCAAAAACAGTTAGGCTATTTACCTGAAAACAATCCCTTGTACGATGAAATGTATGTGATAGAATATTTAAAATATGTGGGCAGTCTCTACAAGCTTAAAAATCCACCTTACAAAGAAACTCTAGAAAAAACTGGGCTTCTGGACCACCAACGCCATAAAATTCAAACACTTTCCAAAGGCTATCGTCAACGAGTAGGCTTGGCCGCTGCTTTAATACACGATCCACAACTACTAATTTTAGATGAACCTACCACGGGCTTAGACCCCAATCAACTCGTCTCCATACGGAAATTAATTCGCGAGTTGGGAAAAGATAAAACCGTCTTACTCTCCACCCATATATTACAAGAAGTGGATGCACTTTGTGATCGAGTGATTATTATCAATAAAGGTGAAATTGTTTTAGATCAAGCTTTA
>JABGXI010000040.1:0-11921 GCA_018675855.1 Flavobacteriaceae bacterium
GAAAGTAAAAATGAATTTAATGATTGATCCTTTTCTAAATTCAATTTTTTAGAAAGCCTGTAACGTTGACTTTCAATAGTTCTCATGGAAACACCAGTAATGATAGCAATTTCATTATTTGTATGATTCATTTTTAAAAAGGATGCCAATCTTAAGTCTGTAGGTGTAAATGAATTGATTTCACCGAGTTTTTTATAAAATTCTGGGTAAACATTTATAAACATATTATCAAAATCCTTGTATATTTTTTCTGAATTAATAACAGAGTTTAACTCATATGACGCTGATTGTAAACTATCAATTGAGCTATCAGATGATTCAAGTTTTGTCTTGATTTTTTTTAAGTATTCGTTTCTCTGTAATATAAAATTAGCTTTACTCACAAGTTCTCTATTTTTTTCATCCAGCTCTTCAGACATGTGTCTTGCTTTTTCCTTTTGAAGATTAAAATTGATTCTTATAGTCACTAGTGAAAAAAATAAAATGATAGAGCAAATAATTAAAATATATAAATATGTGTTGTATTTAATTTTACTTTCATTTAATAGTCTTGCTGAACTCGCCAATTGAATTTCAGTTTCTAGGTTATTTAAGGTTTTTAAGGTTTTTATTGATGTTAATCCTGATGTCATTAATATAAGTGAATCTTTAACGTCTAAAAGTTTAGAATTTAAACCCTTTCGTTTATATATCTTTTCAAGAACCTTATAATTATATCTTTTTTCTTTTTCAATTAGATTTTTAAATTCAAGATTCTTTATTGCAATATTTTCAGCTTCTTCAAGTTTATTTAGCCCAAGGTAACATTCAGCTAACCTTGATCCGATTTGGACATTGTCGGTGGGAAAATCTTTAAGAAACGTTTTGGATTTATTAAGGTAAAAAATAGCTTTTTTAAATTGTTTTTTAGACTGCATGAATGCGGCAAAAGAAAAATACTCATAACCCATATTCCTTATTAGAATGGGATTATTATTGCCTGATTGGATTTCTTCTTTATAAATATTCTCTGAAGAAACTAAAATATCTTGAGCACTTAAAGTTTCATTTTTTAATAATAAAACTGTTAAGATATTATTCATAGAATATAAGATATCTTCAACCTTACCATATTCTTTTCTTCGTTTATAGACATCTCTAAAAATCTTTTCTGCTACATTGTAATTTCCTTTTACTTGTTGAATTAATGCACGATTTGATTTCGCTGTGTTAATACCAAAAAATTTAGCTTTTTGATCTGATATTTTTTCATACAGGCTTATTGTTTTTGTAAAAATTTCATCTGCCTTATCGTATTCTCTATTGCTAAAATAAATGTTCCCGATAACAAGTAATACCCCTGGTGGTTGATCTACTTCAGGGAATTTTCTTTCTTTTTCCGGGAGGGTTTCGTAAATTTTTATTGATCGATTTAGATAACCCAGTGCAGTTGCATGTAATCCCATGGTACTGAGAATTTCTCCCATAGCTCCTAAAACTTGTTGAATCTCAATATCAGGTTTTCTGTTTAAAATCAGATCATTGAACTCTAAGCCAAATTCAAGTGCAAGACTTGGGTTAATGTGTTTGTATTTTATAATTGAATCCCTAAGTTGACCACTATCTTGTGAGAGTGAAAAATGAGTAATAAACGATATAAGAATTATGTATCTAAGCACAATACGATTATTTCTTTAAATATATGAATAAGATTATAGCTACCCCAATAGCTACTATTATTTGTAAAACTTCTTTAAAATTCAATCTTTATTTTTTTCTTTCAAATTATTTTTAAATTTTCAAAAATTCAGACTTTATTAATTTTTTACCATTCATAAATATCGATTTAACCTTATCTGATATTTATTGATCAAAAGGGCAATTATGATTCATTATCTGATTTTAAATATTTACAAAATTAAGAATCAAATAAAGTTTATAAAAAAAATAAGTACTTGAAGATTACTGCATCCCCCAATAATTTATACTTTTAAATTATTTTAATAATGGAAAAAATTTGAACCTCAACCAATGTGAAATTGCATACACTGATCCCTCAATATTTTTCCTAATTTGATTATTTGAAGATTTGTAGGGATTGATTAACTAGAAATTTTTCTTTGTATGGTTTTATTATTTAGGATCTAATTCAAATACTCCAAGTCAGTGGTATTTTCTTTTAAGCCAAAGGCATATTCATCTTCAGTAAGTTCTAAGATTTATTATATTTGAATTTTATTAATTAAATTTTTTAAAATGAAGTTTATAGTCACAAACCAAAACAAAGCTGAGAGGCTAGTTAGATTAATTGTGTCTATTTTTTTATTACCCGCTCCATTTATTTATCAAAATAATCCATTTGCAATTATACAATCTATTATTGGTGGTATTTTATTGTTCAATGCATTTTCAGGAATGTGTATTATTTATAGATTTTTTGGCGCAAACACTTGTAAAGTCTAAACCACACTTGTAGCATTTTCATCAAACATTAAAAATTACCTATGTTCCAGACTAAAAATCATAAAAAACAAAACATTAAATCACAGTGGTATTTTAAATTTGGGTTGTTTTTAATATCCATTATTTTTTTTGGTTGTAATCAATCAAAAGAAATTACAGGGAAAGATTTATGGCCAGTTATAGTGCCATTACCAATAGACTCCTCTATTGAAGCTCAAATTGATGAAATACTTCCCAAACTAACCTTAGAACAAAAAGTAGGACAAGTTATTCAGGCAGATAGTGATTCTGTAACTCCTGAAGAAGTAAAAGAATATCGACTTGGCTCTGTATTGAGTGGAGGAAATTCTGCTCCGGGCCCACTTCCCTATGCTGACACAAAAAAATGGATTGAAATGGCTGACAGATATTACAATGCTTCAATCGATAAACAGGGTGTTGAAATAGCTATACCTATTATTTGGGGAATTGATGCTGTGCATGGGCATGCAAATTTAAAAGGTGCTATAATTTTCCCTCATAACATTGGTTTAGGTGCAATGAATAACCCTGATTTAATTGAAAAAATTGCAAGTATTACTGCACATGAGTTAACTGTATCTGGTCATGATTGGACTTTTGCCCCTACCCTTGCAGTACCTCAGGATTTAAGATGGGGAAGAAGTTATGAAGGATTTTCTGAAAATCCTGATATTGTTAAGTCTTATGGAAATCGTATTGTAATTGGCTTACAAGGAAATTTTGGTGAAGCTGATTTTATGGGTGATGGAAAAGTAATTTCAAGTGCTAAACATTTTTTATCTGATGGTGCAACCCAAAACGGAGTAGATCAAGGGGATGCTTTGATTAGTGAAGAAGAGTTAATTAATGTTCATGCTGCAGGGTATTACAGTGCTATTCCTGCTGGTGTACAAACAGTTATGGCTTCATTTTCAAGTTGGCAAGGGAGAAAACTTCATGGTGATAAAGAGTTACTAACCGATGTATTAAAAGGAAAAATGGGGTTTAATGGATTTGTAATTGGCGACTGGAATGGTCATGGTCAAGTACCAGGATGTACCAATACAGATTGTGCACAATCGTTAAATGCAGGGTTGGATATGTATATGGCACCAGATAGCTGGAAAGGATTATACGCAAGTACTTTGCAACAGGTAAAAGACGGAATTATTACAATGGAACGTTTAGACGATGCCGTTCGACGTATTATTAGAGTAAAACTAGCATCAGGTATTTTTAAAAAAGGGGCGCCAAGTAGCCGTAAAAATGCTGGTAAGGAAGACTTTTTGGGATTACCAGAAAATAGATCCATAGCAAGACAAGCAGTAAGAGAATCTATGGTTCTTCTTAAAAACAATAACCAAGTATTACCCATCAATGCCTCTAAAACAATACTAGTTGTTGGAGATGGTGCTGAAAGTATTTCTAAAGCTAGTGGTGGTTGGACACTTTCTTGGCAGGGAACTGGGCATACCAATGATGAATTTCCTAATGGAGAATCTATCCTTCAAGGCATTGAAGAAGCAGTTAATAAGGCTGGTGGAAAAGTGATTTTCTCTCCAAATGGTGATACTTCTATAAAAGCTGATGTTGTGATTGCTGTATATGGAGAAGATCCTTATGCAGAATTTCAAGGAGATCGTGAGAACTTAGATTTTGTTCCTAACGGGTTTGACGTCAATAAATTAGCTACCTATAAAAACAAAGGTATTCCTGTAGTTTCAGTTTTCCTATCGGGACGTCCAATCTGGACAAATCCTGAGATTAATAATTCTGATGCATTTGTTGCCGCATGGTTACCCGGAAGTGAGGGTGGTGGAATTTCTGATCTATTATTCCAGAAAGATCCATCTTATGATTTTATGGGAAGATTATCATTTACATGGCCATCTAGCGCCGTAGTTTCAGAAAAAAATAAAGCGCTATTTAAATTAGGGTATGGACTTAGCTACGCTAGTACAGAAAATCTTAATGTTTTATCTGAAAAATCTGGACTAGAGAACAGCGCAGTAACCTCATCAGGGAAATTTTTCAATATGGGGACTACAATAGCACCATGGGGGTTATGGCTAAGTTCTGGAGATTTAATAAAGCAAATAGCAAGCTTCCCATCATCTGTCGGGGGGCTTATAATAAGTAAAACGGATCATATGGCACAAGAAGATGCATTACGTATTAATTGGACTAAATCCGATGGAGATTATTTTCGTATTTCTTCAGAGAATCCAAATGACATGGCTCGTCAGTCAAATGGTGCAATGAAATTAGCTTTTACAGCAAAAACATTTACTGGTTCTGATGTTGTTTTACAAATTGGCCAATGCGATTTAGATGGAAGCTGTGATAAAACATTAGACATTAAAATAAGTGGAGACTGGAAAGAGTATAGAATTAGTTTAAGCTCTTTTGAGAAATTAGGAATAAACATGTCTAAAATAACTTCTGCATTGATTATTAAAGCAAAAAAAGGTGTTGATGTAGGATTAGGTAATATACGTTTAGAATAAGGTTGAGTTAGTTTTAATTTCTCATTACTATTGGTGAAAATTTTAAACAAACTAAAAGTCACACTTTGGAATAATCGATCCGTGAGGATCTATCTGGACATCTCCTAAAATTTCCTTCATTCGATTAAAAAACTTTGCATTCTTTATGTGCTCAATTTCTTCGGCAATTTCATGAACCTCATCTAAACTAAATTGCATTTTTTTTACCAAATAGAGTTCGATTAATCGGTGCTTTGAAATTATTTCTAAAGCACTCTTCTTTCCTAGTTTTGTTAAAATAATTGGCTTGTAGGGTTTACTGTCTATTAGGTTCATGACAACCAATTTTTTTATCATATTAGATACTGTTGACTTACTAACATTAAAATGTTTAGAAAGAGATGTGACACTAATTTTTTGAGATTTTTCCTCCAACTTGTAAACCATCTTTAGATAATTTTCCTTTTCAATAGTATTTTGCATGATAAAAAATGTTTTGCAGTATAAAACTAATTAATATATTTGCAAACGAATATTAAATATGACAATTCGTTTATTTATTTTATTTTTTTTAATTCAAATAGCCTCTGCACAGGAACTTTCTGTTAAAGGAAAGGTTTTTTTTAATGGGCAGCCTGTAGAGGGTGTTTCTATACTTTTAAAAGGTTCAAATACTGGAACTATAACTGATGATGACGGACAATTTGAATTAAACATTACTAATTTAAAAAATCAAAAATTAATATTTTCATATATCGGTTTCAAATCTGTAACACGCAAAATAGATTTTGGAGATTTAAATCTTGGAGTTATAATTTTAGAAACTGATGAAACCTTAAATGAGGTTGTAATTTCAGGAACTTTAAAACCGGTATCAAAATTAGATAGCCCTGTACCGGTTGAAATATATAGTCAAACTTTTTTTAAAGCTAACCCAACAGCTTCAATTTTTGAGGCCTTAGAAAATATAAATGGTATCCGACCACAGTTGAATTGCAATGTGTGTAATACAGGAGATATTCATATCAATGGTCAAGAAGGAAGTTATACAATGGTTCTTATAGATGGCTTACCAATAGTGAGTGGATTGTCAACCGTCTATGGTTTATCTGGAATACCACAATCTCTTATTGAACGTGTTGAAGTTATTAAAGGCCCCGCTTCAACGCTGTATGGTTCAGAAGCTATTGGAGGTCTGATAAATTTAATTACTAAATTACCTGAAAACACATCTAAACTAGCGGTAGATTCATTTCTCTCAAGCTGGGGAGAGATAAATACAGACATTGGATTTAAGTATCGTTTATCTGGTAAAAATTCAGGATTATTGGGGATCAATTATTTTAATTATTCTAACCCTGTTGACAACAATAAAGATGGTTTTACTGATCTAACATTGCAGAATCGTATTTCTATTTTTAATAAGTTAACTTTTGGAACAAAACTATCGCTAGCAACTCGATTTGTATATGAAGACAGGTGGGGTGGTCAAATGAATTGGATGGCTAAATATCGAGGTGGAGATATTCTTTATGGAGAAAGCATTTATACAGCAAGATTTGAAACTTTTGGTAAGTACGAATTAAATTCTAAGCTTTCATTTAGTTTTAGTTTTAATAATCACAATCAAGATTCTTTTTACGGATTAACTCCTTTTAATGCAAACCAAACCATTGGCTTTGGACAATTGGTTTGGAATAAAAACATAAAACGTCATGATATTTTAATTGGACTGGCATACCGTTACACCTACTATGATGATGATACCATAGCTACATTTAATGATGTTTCAAAACTAAACCAGGAGACAACTACACATTTGCCAGGAATATTTATTCAAGATGAAATAAAATTTAATTTAAAAAACAGTCTGTTACTGGGATTTCGTTATGATAATAACTCTCTCCATGGAAACATTTTAACACCCAGAGTTAATTATAAATTCAATAATCAGGATAAAAGCACAACTATTCGTTTGAGTTTTGGTTCGGGTTTCCGTGTGGCTCAAATTTTTACGGAAGATCATGCTGCTTTAACTGGAGCTCGTGATGTAGTTTTTTTAGAAGATCTAAATCCAGAAAGATCATGGAATATAAATGGTAATTTTATTAAAAAGCTATACTTAAAACAAGGAAACATAATAGAATTTGATTTCAGTCTTTTTCACACCCGCTTTTTAAATAAAATTATTCCAGACTACGATTCTGACCCTAATAAAATTATTTATACCAACCTAAATGGGAGTTCAATAAATCAAGGAGCTTCTCTTAATTTAAATCTTTTGATTCAAAATGGAGTAAGAATTAATTTAGGGGCTACATATATTGATTCTTATATAAACAGGCAAGAGTTTAGAACAACACCATACTTAACCGAAAGCTTTCAAGGGGTTTGGAAAGTAGAAAAAAAATGGCAAGCTTCAAATCTTATTTTAGATATTACCGGTACATCAATAGGGCCAATGAGACTACCAATTCTTGGATCTCTTGACCCAAGGCCAACTTATTCAAAAACTTTTCATATTTTAAATTTTCAGCTAACAAAATCTTGGGATAACACTTTTGAAACCTACGGAGGTGTTAAAAACCTACTTGATTTCACACCACCCCGAGATAGTATTGCGCGATCATTTGATCCTTTTGATAATGAAGTCACTTTTGATACAGAAGGAAATGCATTGTCTACAAATAATAATCCTTTTGCATTAACATTTGATCCTTCATATGTTTACGCATCAAACCAGGGTATCCGGTTTTTCTTTGGTTTACGATGGAAGTTGAATTAATTTTTTTCACTAACCGATACATTTCCTTTATTTAACAATAAAAATTGATCTTGATAAAACAATTGGTACTGCATATCATTTAAAAGATAAGTAAGGCTTATTGTGTCGATTATTCTTCAAAAGAATATTATTAAATAATCAATAGAAGTTTTAATTCATTTTATATATTTATAAGAAAGGATTATAAATAATATGAATTATAATAAAATAATTTTGTGGTCTGTCATTGTCGCTTTTGGAGGGTTTCTCTTTGGATTTGACACAGCAGTCATTTCAGGAGCTGAACAAGAAATTCAAAATCTTTGGAATCTAAGTGATACTATGATTGGTCAAACGGTTGCTATGGCTTTGTATGGCACTATTATAGGTGCGCTTCTTGGTGGCTTCCCCTCCGAGGCCTTTGGAAGAAAAAAAACTTTATTAATCGTCGCAATTCTATTTCTTATCTCTGCGATTGGATCAGCATTGTCTCTTGAGGTTTATTCTTTAATGTTCTTTAGGTTTATTGGTGGTCTTGCCGTTGGAGCGTCATCAGTAGTAGCACCCATGTATATTTCAGAAATATCCCCTGCAAATAAAAGAGGTCAACTTACTGCACTTTTTCAATTCAACATAGTTATTGGTATTTTAATCTCCTATCTGTCAAATTACTTTATTGGTGGCGCTAGTGAAGGAAATTGGAGGATAATGTTAGGCATCGAAATAATCCCAGCTGTTCTTTTCCTATTTCTAATTTTATTTGTTCCTCGAAGTCCAAGATGGTTGATTTTAAAAAAAGGGTTAATTGAAGAAGCAAAAAGTGTTTTAAAAGAAATAGATCCCAGTGAAGTTGAAAATAATATTACCCTGATTAAATTAAGTAAAGAAAATAGTGAGTCGTCAGTCGGGTTTAAAGAGTTTTTTTCTGGAAAATTCAATCTTCCTATTTCACTAGCGTTTTTAATTGCCTTTTTTAATCAGCTTTCTGGAATTAACGCTGTCATATACTATTCACCTAGAATTTTTGCAGAAACTGGAATGGGAGAGAGTGCTTCACTCTTGTCATCTGTTGGAGTTGGATTTATAAATTTAATAGCAACCCTAATTGGTATATTTTTGATTGATCGAATGGGACGAAAATTCTTGATGTACATTTGTTCTTTTGGTTACATTATATCTCTAGGTTTTATTTCGTTGACTTTCTATACTGGATTTGGTGAAGGGACTTTATTAATTCCCTTTTTAATATTCGCCTTTATAGCCTCTCATGCGGTTGGCCAAGGTGCTGTCATTTGGGTTTTTATCTCAGAAATATTTCCGAATAATGTTCGTTCCTATGGAAATTCCCTTGGAAGTGGAACCCACTGGGTGTTTGCTGCATTTATTGCTGCAGTTTTCCCTTTTGTCACAAGTACTTTGGGTGGAGGAATTACCTTTGCAATTTTTACCTTTATAATGATATTTCAACTACTTTTCGTTTGGAAAATGATGCCAGAAACCAAAAATAAATCTTTGGAAGAATTGGAAAAAATAATGATTAAAAAAAATAAATAATGAATCAAAGGTTTCAAAATAAAGTAGTTTTAGTTAGTGGTACAAGTTCTGGAATTGGTGAAAAAGTAGCATTAACATTTGCTGAACAAGGAGCTAAAATAATTTTATCATCAAGGAAAGCAGATTTAAATGAGGACTTAGTTCGAAGAATAAAAAATAGTGGTGGTGAAGCCCTATTTATAAGAGCTGATTTCCGAAAACCTAAAGATGTTCAAAATGTAGTTAAAGAAGGAGTTAAATATTTTGGTGGTCTAGATATTGCTATAAACAATGCAGGTATTGAAGGCACCCCTGGCGTTAAAACTGCAGATTACGACGAATCTGTATGGGATGATGTTATAGCTATTAATCTCAAAGGAGTTTGGATTTCAATGAAATATCAAATTCCAGAAATGCAGAAAAGAGGAAAAGGAGTGATTGTTAATGTGTCGTCTTTGGCTGGTCTTCAAGCTGGAGGTGCTGGTGTTGGATATCATGCATCAAAATTTGGAGTTGTGGGTATGACTAAAGCATCCGCACTGGAATATGCAAAAGAAAATATCAGAATAAATGCAGTTTGCCCTGCTGTAATTGAAACACCAATGGCTGACAGAGCCTTCGATACAGAAAAAAAATTAAAGCATGCAATTGCAATGCACCCCATAGGGCGTCTAGGAACTGCAACAGAGGTCGTAAATGCAATCTGTTGGCTAGCCTCAGATGAAGCTTCTTTTGTTACTGGGACAGCATTAGCCATAGATGGTGGTGCAAATTTATAGATTATGATTTCAATTACTGGTAAAGTAATCTCTGGACATGGAGTGGCTTCTGGGAAAGGAAAAGATATTAGATACCCAAAGGGAACATTAAGACTACAGATGCCATTTTTCAAAGAAAGAGGACTTGATCTAAGTGCTTTTTTCGTCGGGACAATTAATATCGATATATCGCCTTATCAATTCTCAATTAAAAACTATAAATATTATTTCAAAGAAATTAATTGGTCAAAATATATACCCCCAGAAAATTTTTATTTTTTCGAAGTTCAATTAATATTTAAAGAAAGTGTTTTTAAAGGATTGATCTATATGCCTGACCCTAAAACAAAAACTGATCACCATCAAATTAGCAACCTACTTGAATTACTCATGCCTAAAATTGAAGGAATAAAGGAAGGTGAAAATGTTATTTTAAAACTAAGAAAAGATGATTTTGACTTTATGATCAAAAGTTCATAAGTTTAATTAATAAAAAATATCAATAACAGTATTCTTTAGTGTGATGCATTTCTTCTTGTTGTCTCCCATCTTTATTTTTTTTCTTGAAATGCCTAACTTGACTTATAATTAGATGTTTACGTTGAGGAAAGACTATCCTTTAGGTTTGTCTTTTGTGAATTTTAAAAAAGGTTTTCTGTTTTTAACGTATTTTTCTAACCATTGATCTTGTTCCCAAATGAGATGAAGAATTGTTTCTTTCGCTCTATATCCGTGGCTTTCTTTTGGAAACATAACTAATCTTGTTGTCGCTCCAAGACCTTTGAGAGCATTATAATATCGCTCACTCTGTAAGGGGTAAGTTCCTGAATTATTGTCTGCTTCACCATGAACTAATAATAAAGGGGTTTTCATTTTATCAGCATGCATAAAAGGTGACATAGTATAATATACTTCTGGGGCTTCCCAATAAGATCTAGATTCACTTTGAAAACCAAATGGTGTTAATGTTCTGTTATAAGCACCACTTCTTGCTATTCCTGCAGCAAATAAATCAGAATGGCTAAGCAAATTAGCTACCATAAATGCGCCATAACTATGTCCCCCGACAGCTATTCTATTTCTATCAGCATATCCTTTCTCAACAACAGCATTAATCGCAGCTTCTGCATTGGCAACTAATTGTGTCCGAAAACTGTCATTAGGTTCATCCGTTCCTTCTCCGATAATTGGGAAAGTAGCTCGATCTAAAACGAGATACCCCTGTGTTACCCAATAAATAGGAGAACCCCAACTTGGATATAAAAATCGATTGGGATTATTTATTTTTTGAGCAGCACTAGATTTATCTTTATATTCTCTTGGATACGCCCATAAAATCATGGGTAATTGTCTTGGATTATTTTTATCAAAACCTTCTGGAGTATAAAGAATACCACTTAAATCTAGTCCATCTTTCCGTTTATATGAAATGAGTTCTTTCCCAACATTTTCAAGATTTTTAAATGGGTTTTCAAAAAAGGTTTGTTGTTTTAGTGTATTTGTTTTATCAATACTTCTGGTGAAATAATTTGGGTATTCATTTTTAGATTCGATTCGAATACTCAATTTTTTTTCATTAATGTCATAATCATAAAGCTGTTCAAATTTATCTGTATAGGTCGATTGATAGGTGCGATTCTTTTTATTTGATTTCAAATTAATCTGATCCAAAAATGGAAATTGTCCTTTTTCAGAAAAACCATCACCCAAAAGAAAAGCGTTATTTCCATCTAAGGCTAAGATGTTTTCACCGTACTTTCCCTTTCGAGTGACAAAATCACCTGGATCACTATATCTATCTTGATAATTCCGATCAACAATAACTCTAGCTGGAATATTAGGCTTAGAGGGTGAGAATATATATGTTTTTGAATTCCGACTATTCCACCATCTGTCATAGATAATGGCATTAAAATCGTTCCCCCAAATTATACCAGC
>JABGXI010000041.1:0-13687 GCA_018675855.1 Flavobacteriaceae bacterium
CCGATGAGTCCAGATCAGGTTTTACGAAAACGAAAAGCTATTTTTTATCATCAATCCCAAAAAGATGGGGTTATGTTTCAAGGAAATGATCACAGAGAGTTTTGGATTCGTGCCGAAGAAAGAAATGCCGCAACTGCTAAAAAATATCAAGCATTGGGGTTAGCAGAATATGCAGCAATAGAGGCTTTTAGGCGATATTTTTACTAATTAAAAGAAGTAATAGTATACTTATAAGCAGCTCTTAAATATTTTATTTTTCCTAGAGAATCAACAAAATAACTCTTTCGAGTTTTATTCAAAAAAAATCCTGTTTTATCTTCAACACTTTCATTGATGATAAGACTTATTCTTCCATCATGGTTTACTTCTGTTGCCTCTAACATAAAATTTTCTTCATTAAAATAGTAATGCCAGATATCAGCATCAGGTTCAAGGGGATATGATACTTTTAGACTATGTACGGAAATGCTATCTAAAAGAGTCACTAATCCAACATAGTCTAACCTTGCGTCAGAATCAATTAATTTATAGGGTTGCCAAAACACATACAGTGCTCCTTTGGTATCATTATATGCTTGAGCTACTTCATTAGAATCCAACACCATTTGGTTATTTTTAAATAGTTCAATTTTTTCTTCTTGGAGGAGAGCAACATATTGATCGTCAACATTACCCCATTCCATTTTTGTAGAGGAAGGATCCCATGTATGTTTTATTTTTTGATTAATTTCTTTTTCCAACTCTCCAATAGAATCATAAAGTTTTATATTTTTCAAATAAGTAATTTCAGATACTTTACTTAACGCTTTTTTTCCACCATGGGCCACCAAACTTTTTTCCAAAAGATTTGAAGCATTTAGTTTTTGGGCGCAAGAATGATTTAAGAGAAAAATACAAGCTAATCCCAGAAATTTAGCTGAAAAAATAAAAAAGGACAAACGATTCAATTTATTTGTATTTTAGGTAAAAATAAAATTTTATGTTACAATATACTGCTTCATTATTTAAAATCATTGTGGTGGTGAACTTCTTGCTTATGGCACCAGTTCTTGCACAACAAAAATTTTCTACTCGACAAATTCAAAAGTTAAAAAACGAAACCCTTCAAAAAGTAGAAGCTCAACATAAGAATACGCAGGTGATGATCGATAAAGTTTTTAGCTTTTCGGAATTAGGATTTCAGGAGTATGAGTCTTCAGCATATTTAACGGCTGTTTTAGAAAATGCAGGGTTTTCTATAGAACGAGGTATTTCTGGAATACCAACTGCATGGATGGCAAGATGGACTAATGGTGAAGGACCTGTAATTGCATTAGGGAGTGATGTTGATTGTATTCCAAAAGCATCACAATATCCCGGAGTGGCCTATCATAAGCCAATGGTAGAGGGAGCCCCAGGGCATGGTGAAGGGCACAACTCTGGAATTCCAGTAATTGTTACAGCAGCACTAACCGTTCAAGAGCAAATGAAAAACAATAATATGGGCGGCACACTAGTTGTATGGCCTGGAATTGCGGAAGAGCTAGTTGCTTCAAAAGCATGGTATGTGCGTGATGGATATTTTGATAAAATTGACTTATGCATTTTCACACATGTTAGCAGTAATTTGTCAGTTTCATATGGCCAAGCAAACGGTACGGGGTTAATTTCTCTTGAATATACTTTTGAGGGTGAGGCTGCACATTCTGCTGGATCGCCTTGGAGAGGAAGAAGTGCTTTGGATGCAGCCGAGTTAATGAATGTGGGTTGGAATTATAAACGAGAGCATTTACATCCATTAAAGCGCTCACATTCTATTTTTACCGATGCAGGAGACCAGCCTAATGTGGTTCCTTCCAAAGCGTCAATATGGTATTATTTAAGAGATATTACCTATGATGGAATTATGAAAATGTATGATGATGCAAATAATATTGCAGCAGGTGCTGCTTTAATGACTGACACCAAAGTTACTTCGCGCGTAATGGGAACTGCGTGGCCCAGACACTTTAATAAGGTAATTGCAGAAACAATGGATGCAAATATCCAAAATATTGGGTTGCCTTCTTGGTCTGAAGCCGATCAAAATTTAGCTAAAGCTGTTCAAAAAGAAGTGAATTCAAAAAATGAAAAAGGTTTATCAACAGTGCTCTCAGGACTTGGGAAACCCTCAGTAAATCCAAAAAGTGGTGGTTCAGATGATATAGGTGATATTTCGTGGACCATTCCAACGGTTACCCTTAGGTTTCCATCAAATATCCCTGGCTTACAAGGTCATCACTGGTCTAATGCAATAGCAATGGCAACACCGATTGCTCATAAAGGAGCCACTGCTGGGGCTAAGGTTGTAGCAACTACGGTAATTGACTTTCTTACCCAACCAAAGCTTTTGGTGGGTGCTAAAGATTATTTTCAAAATATTCAGAGTAAAGAGACTAAATATAAATCCATGATTACCGAAAAAGACCCCCCACCAATTTATTTAAACAAGGCTATCATGAATCAGTTTAGACCACAATTAGAAAAGTTCTATTTTGATGAAACAAAATATGACACTTATTTGGAGCAGCTTAACATTCAGTACCCTACCCTTAAGTAAATAAATATGGGATGGATTTACGGTAGTGTTTTATTTTTTTTCTCAATTTTCATATTTGCACAGCAGTCAGTTTCTAAAAATGATTCCTTAAGTATTGTTACAAAGTTATTTAAGCAACAAGATGATTGGAATATAGGAGACCTTGACGCTTTTATGGAAGGTTATTTAAATACAGAACATCTTGTTTTTTCTGGTTCTTCTGGACCTATATATGGTTGGAAAGCCACTATAGAGCGTTACAAGAAAAGTTACTCAACGCGTCAATTAATGGGGATATTAGATTTTGAAATCTTAAATATTATTTCTTTAAGTGATTCTGTAGCTCAACTTCAGGGGTCTTTTTATCTAAAAAGAGATATGGAGGACAGTAGAGGCTTTTTTACATTAACATGGCTTAAGATTGAAGATCAATGGTTTATTATTTCAGACCATACTTCTGTCTCACATTAAAGAAATATGCAGAAAAAAATAGGTTTTTTTTTAGGTCCCTTAACGTTTATATTTATTTTCATTATTGGCCCCTTTGAGGGACTTTCTCCTCAAGGGCAATCTGTTTTTGCAGCTACTCTTTGGATTGCTATTTGGTGGATTACAGAGGCAATTCCAATTGCTGCAACAGCATTACTTCCAATTATTTTATTCCCTCTTAGTGGAGGGATGGAGTTATCTTCTACAACTGCTGCTTTTGGTCATAAATATGTTTTTCTTTATTTGGGAGGTTTTTTGATTGCCATAGGAATTGAAAAATGGAACCTTCACAAACGAATTGCACTTTCAATTATCACTTTTATTGGATCTGATATTCGTAAGGTTATTTTAGGTTTTATGATAGCAACTGCTTTTTTGTCTATGTGGATTTCTAACACTGCTACCGCAGTTATGATGCTACCCATTGGAATTGCTATTATTAAACAACTTAAAGATAATCCAGGTACAGAAGAGAATGAAAATATAATTTTTAGTAAAGCTTTAATGCTAGGAATAGCCTACAGTGCTTCAATTGGTGGAATTGCTACCTTAATTGGTACTCCTCCAAACATAGTTTTGGCAGGTGTAATTTCAGAAACCTATGGATATAAAATTAATTTTTTAGAATGGTTTATGTTTGGATTTCCTATTGCATTAATTCTTTTGGCCTTTTGTTGGATATATCTTACTCGTTTTGCGTTTACTTTCAAACAAATCGAATTCCCCGGTGGACTTAAGGAAATTAAACGTTTAAAAACAGAACTTGGTCCTTTATCTTATGAAGAGCGTTTGGTTGGTGTTGTATTTTTGTTGGCTGCTTTTTCGTGGATTAGCCGTTCCTTTATTTTACAGCCTTTTTTCCCAGCAATAGATGATACTATTATTGCTATGACCTTCGGTTTATTGTTATTTATTCTTCCCAATGCAAATAAGAAAGAAGCTTTAATACGTTGGGATGATACTTTGAAACTACCCTGGGAAATTATATTGCTTTTTGGAGGTGGAATGGCATTAGCAAAAGCTTTTGATGTAAGTGGCCTGGCTGAATGGTTAGGAAATTTAATGACTTCCTTTGGAAGTTTACCACTTATTTTACTTCTTTTGTTACTGGTAACAGCTGTAAATTTTTTAACTGAAATAACATCTAATTTAGCTACCACAGCAATGTTACTTCCGGTATTAGCACCTTTAGCCCTAGAGGTAGGGGTTCATCCTTTTGGTTTAATGGTAGGTGCTGCTATTGCAGCGTCCTGTGCTTTCATGCTTCCAGTTGCAACACCCCCAAATGCCGTTGTTTTTGGATCAGGATATTTAAAAATTCCTGATATGGTTTCCAAAGGAATTATTTTAAATATTTTCTCTATTTTCTTGATAACGGTAATGGTTTATTTAATTCTTCCAATTTTTTGGGGTATTGATTTATTTACTTTTCCTGAGTTATTTTTATCATAATTCATTGACTCCGTAAAATTCTATTAATATATCATTAGGTATTAATTACTGAGAAATTGAATCAAAATTACTTCGTTATATAGGCTTTCTTATGTTCTTGGTAATTATCTTTGTAAGACATGTTTTATAGAATGCGATATTTATTGGCAATAATCTTTGTGATACACTTAAATGCCCAAGAGGGAGAAAATGTCTCTATTGAAAACTTTATGTACCGTCACGAATTAATGAAATCAAACATTAATGATGTCTTAATAACTCCAGTTGATCGTTTTTTAAATAATCGTATTATATTTTTTATTGAAGAAGAATTCTTAGGAAAGATAGAATCTTCTCGAAATGTAATTTGGGAATCTTATTCTACAGCCATTAATCCAACATTAAGGTCTCATAGTATAACATTTACTGTTAGGGTCTATATTAATAAGAACAAAGAATTTAGATATATTGAAATTGATTATCTCCCTTCTTCAGACGAAATATCTACACGATACAAATGGAGTAAAGAATTAAAAAGTTTTGTGTTAAAAGAAGAGGAAATTAATATTCAAAAATTTCAACCCGATCTTGTTGCTTTAGGAATAAAAAATCAACCTCAAAAAGCAACGCTTAATCAACTTATTGTTGAACATAAATCATTTTCAGACGGAATGCTTCAGAATACCATATATTTCAATAGGGATAGACAGGATGAGCTGATGTTTATATATGATGAAATTAATATTTTTATAAAAAATGGTTATCCAAAATCAGATTTCATTATGAATATAGTTTGGGATTCTTACTATACCTTTGTTAGTAATTATGATATTTATCACTATCACTCATTTGTCGTTCAATTGCAATTGAATGATTTAGATAGGCCAAGATTCCTAGAAGTATATTTCAACCCTGCGACAAAAAAAATCACAAGTGATTTTAAATGGAATCAAGGAGCTCAAGAATATCTCAGAGAAACTAAATAAGAATTTCTAAAAAAGAATATTAAACCACAGAGATGATATATTCATTAAGTTTGGTTAAGGAACTATAAAGTCAAAATAAGTATCAGGGTAAGGCTCGTTATTAAGACTAAAATGCCACCATTCTTTATCGTAAGGTAAAAATTCATGAGCAACCATAAGTTCACGAAGGAGTTTCCGGTTTGCTTTTTGGATTATTGAAATAGACTCATACCCGTATCCTGAGCGTACTCCAAATAAATCCCAAACACTTCCCATATCAACTTCTTTTCCTTTTTCAGGACCAGACACATAAAGTAGTGTTACGTCAACAGTACTACCTCTTGTATGTCCGCTTTTTGAAGCAATATATCCCAATTCAAAAAGAGTGTTCTTTTTTAAATTTGGGTAGTATTTGTTTTTCATGATGGTATCACTAGGTTGATCTGACCATTTTATGAAATAGTTAACAGCTTTTGGTGGCCGATATGCATCTAAAATTTTTAGTCCAAGACCAAGCTTATTAAGTTCCTTCTGAACTTTTTTTAAGGCACTTGCTGTGGCAATTGTTATTACTGCTTCTCTTGAGCCATAACCCGGTATGGGTCTTCCAGTGAAATTATTATTAGTACTATAACGCATTTCAATTGCTATAGAAGGAACAAAGTCTTTAACTAATACAAAATTTTCAGGTAGCTTTTGAGCTAATAAAAATGGGGATATGATTCCTAAAAGGCATAAAAGTTTAAAATTGAATGGCATAGTCTAATAATTTACCACGAATATCTAAGCTATATAATTTTCTTTGATTTCGTGAGGGATATACTCGGTTACTCAAGAATATTAAAAAACATTTATTGGTTGGGTCAACCCATATAAATGTACCGGTAAAACCACTGTGTCCATAACTAGAAGAACTTGCAAGGAGAGAAGGATAGTTACTTTCAGGATCAATTGAAGGTTTGTCAAATCCTAATCCACGTCTGTTATTACTATTGGGATAGCTTCTTTGAGTAAACTTTTTTATTGTCTCAGGTTTTAAATATTGTTTGCCATTATAGCTCCCGTTTTGAAGTAGCATTTGAAGAAGAGATTTAAGTGATGATGCGTTACTAAACAAACCCGCATTCCCTGAAATGCCTCCCATCATCGCCGCTGCTTCATCATGAACCCATCCTTGAATAAGTTGTTTTCTAAAAATACTATCATTTTCTGTTGGAACTATTTCACTTTTAGAATATTTTTTAGAAGGTAAGAAGCCAAGTCTTTCAGTTTTTAGTGGTGTGTAAAAATAAGTTTGTAGAAATTCAGAAAATGAACTTCCGCTGAGTTGTTTTGTTATTTCAGGAAGTAAGAAAAACCATAAACCGGAATATTTATACTCACCTAAATTATTTAGTTTTGTTTTTCTAATCCTTCGATATATTTTGTTAGAATATTTTTTATGTATAAAAAGGGAATCACTAATTTGAACTGGAAATTTTTTATTTTGTTTGTAAGAAATTGTTTTCGTTTTAAAGCGTCCTCTTTTATTGAATACTAAGTTTTGATGGGCTATGTAGGGTTGCCAACCGCCGCTATGGCTAAGAACCTCTCTAAAGCTACTATTTTTTTTATTACTTCTTTTAAGAGAAGGAACATAAGCTGCAACTTTTTGATCTAAATCAATATTATATAATTCATATAATTTCATAAAAGCTAGAGTGCTTGCCAGAACCTTTGTGACAGAAGCTAAATCATATAAATGGTGTTTTTTAATTGGCACTAGAGAATCGTAGGTTTGAAATCCATAGGTTTTATTAAGTCGAATCGTGTCATTTTTGAAAATCAAAACTTGGGCCCCAGGAAAAGCTCTTCTTTTTATTCCAAACTCAAGTAAACGATCTGTTTTGAATACTAATGAGTCAATTTCCTGAGTAAATCCATTAAATGAGAAAATTAAAAAGCTCAATAAAAGCACATTGAATATTTTTTCCATTTTTAGAGATAAATTATACTTGTAAAGTAAGAAAAACATTTAATTTTCATTAGAGGAACTCTTTCTAGCTTCATTTTTTTAATTTTACAGAATAAAAAAATCATAATATGATTGTTTTTAAATACTTTGAATGATTAAATCTTTAAATATCCATTTTTTAAAAATCATATTGGTTTTTTTATTGACAAATTCTTCACTATGTGCACAAGAAGAAACGCCTGAAGAAGAGCTCCCTTTTGATGCAGTAATTCAGTCTACTCTTGGCGGCAAAAGAGTGAAGTTTTATGGTAATACTAGATTGAATTTTAATCAAGCGTATTTTTCAAATTGGATTTCTGGAGGTGAAAGTGCAATGACTGTTCTCTTTGGTTTAGATTATAATTTAGATTATTCTTATCGTAATGGCTTGGTTTGGGATAATAAAATAATTCTTTCTTTAGGAACTACATTTATTTCAGGAAATAATTTTTTTAAAAAAGCAGATGATCGATTTGAGATAAACTCAATAGTTGGTAAACAGATAAATGAATATTGGAGCTATTCGAGTGTTTTAAATTTTAAAACTCAATTACTCCCGGGTTACCGTTTTTATTCTGAAGAAGGATTAGATAAAAGAGATAAAGTGTCTCAGATATTATCTCCGGCTTATATTCAATTGAGTTTAGGATTATATTATAAAAAAGCAGATGATTTTTGGATAAATCTTTCTCCTTTATCGGCTAGAGTTTTATTAGTTTCAGGTCGTTTTACAGATAATTTGTTCCCAGGAAAAACATACTTTGGTGTCGACAAAGATAAAAATGCCAAGTTTTTCTTAGGAGCTGCAGTTAGCGGTTTTTATAAAACGCAAATCATGAAAAATATTTTTTGGGAAAATAAACTAAGTATTTACCTTAATTATTTAGAAAAACCTCAAAATATAGATTTTGACTGGGATACCAATATTCGCTTTAAAGTAAACGATAAAATATCAGGAAATCTTATAATGCACTTTTTGTATGATGATGATTTAGTTGGTAAACTGCAATTAAGAGAACTCCTTGGGCTAGGAATTAATGTAGATTTATAATTTATTCTTCACCTCTAGCTTTTTTTAGAAACCAATCATAATTATAATAAGTTACAAAGACATTGTAGATATCTCCTTGACCCCTTGGATCAAATTCAATAACTACAGTTTTGTCTTTATCAACAAAACGTATGCATGGAAGGTTTTTCTTAACTAAGATAGGATTAGACCAATTTTCTTGAGCATAGACGGTATTGTAATTATTACTTTCAAAGAACTTTTTGCTAATAATTAAATATTTTTCAGCCTCTTTAACTGTTAAGTTTTTTTTACTCCAAAGATTTACACTTATCAACTTATTATCTTCGGCTACTAAAGATCTTTTTCTAACAGCATAAACTGTTCCTTTTCCAAGGGCAAGATTGGTCAACTTTTTTTGGTTTGATTTAAGTATTTTTTTTGCTTCAAAAAAATCCATTTCAAAATAAAAATCATCAAAAAGAATTTCTTGGGTATGCCCGGTTGAAAAAAATAATATAAAAACAATAAAGAAGCAGTATCTCTTTTTCATTTTGTTCTGTTATTCTTCACAAAGATAAGTGAGTTTTATAGATTGCACAACTTGCTCAAAAAAAGTGACCGTTTTGGTTATTCATTTTTAATAATATTCAAAAAGGATAGTAATCTAAAGAATAGTTGTCCTTATTTTAAGTACTTTGGGAGGTTATTTTATTTTTAAAGAAGCAGAATATTTATGAACTTAAAGTATGCATTAATAACGGGAGCCTCCTCAGGTATTGGACTTGAAATTGCAAAATCATTAGCCCAGCGTAATTTTAATTTGGTCTTAACGGCAAGAAGTAATGAAACGCTAAAAAAAATTGCAAAAGAAATTTCAAAAAAATTTTCTGTGAAAGTTGATTTTATATCATCCGATCTATCTGAAAAAGAAGCCCCAAAACAACTTTATGACTTTTGTAAGAATAAAGGATATCAAATTGAAATACTAGTAAATAATGCAGGCTTTGCTATTCCTGGTTCTTTTGATCAAACTCCTATGGAAGAAGAAGAGCGATTTATTAGAGTATTGGGTATTGCTGTAATTTCTCTTTGTAAGCAATTTATTCAGGATATGTTAGAAAGAGGTCAGGGACATATCATGATTATTTCATCGGTTGCTGCATTTGCGCCTCCCTCCTCAATTCAAACTTTGTATGGTCCTATAAAAACTTTTATGAACCGATTTAGTGAAGGATTAAATTTAAACTATAATCATAAAGGAATCACAACTACTGCTGTTTGTCCTGGGTATACTATAACTAATTTTCACACAGCAAGTGGTGTTCAAAATGAAATGGATAGTGTTCCCAGTTTTATGAAAAAAGAAGCTAAACAAGTGGCAGAAGAAGCAGTAGTGGCAACTTTAAAAGGGAAAAAAATATGCGTGCCCACTATTACTTTTAAAGTCATTGTTTTTTTACTCAAAATTATTCCACACGGATTATTTTCACTCGTAAGTACATTTTTAGCACCTGGTCGCTACCAAGAAAATAAGTGAAAATTATTATTTTATCCCAGTAATTATGAAGGTGCCACCCCAATTTTTCTTTACACCTGAATGCCAACTAGAAATTTCTTTAAAGCCAACTTCTGAAAAAAATGTTTTCCACTCTGATTCTGAAAATAGTGACATAATGGAAATTCCACATTCTTCAGGCCAAGAATGAGAGGAGCTATTTTCAGAATAAAAGTCTAAGCCAATAATAAGTCTTGCTCCTTCTTTTAACCAATTGGAAAACACATGTTGAATCAGTTTTTGAGGTTTCTTAAGATAATAGAAAACTTCCATTGAGTGAACAAGATCCACCTTGTTTTTCGGCTTCCAAAGTAATATATCATTACAAATGTATTTGTTTTTAAGATCTAATTTTTTGGCTTTTTGAATCATTTTTAAAGCCCCGTCTATTCCTGTTGCTTGGATACAATTTGGAAGAGAGGCTACCGAACGAACCACCCACCCGTTGCCACATCCAGCATCAATAAAAGAAAAGTTGATTAGGTCTTTTGTTGCAAATGAAATCATATTATCAACGGATTCTTCATGGTTTTTTTCCATGCCTTCATCTTTACCCATCGACACCCATTCACCAAACACTTCAATTGGTGTTTTTTTCATAATTTAAAAGTACAGACTGTTTGCATGCTAAAACACTTTTTGACAGATTTTAAAATGATTGCCTATAAAAGCTCCTCTAAACCATAAGAATTTATATTTTTATAGTGTAAACACTAAAATTATATATTATGATTAAGTTTAAAATATTGTTAGTAATCTCTGCTTTCTTTTTAACTAATTCGATTCAATCCCAGCAAAGTGATTTATCATTAGATTCATTTGTTGAGCAACACCAGTCTTTCGAGGAAAATGAAAATGGTGAAATAACACCAATAAACGTAATAGAAATAAATAAAATATTAAAATTTTTAGTCGAGCAAAAATTTCCCACTGTAGCTAGAACTAGAAATATTATTTGGGATTCCTATACCACCTTTGTGAGCCCTTTCGATAAGTATCATTTTCACACTTTTATCATTCAAGTTAAAATGGAAGGTGTAGATCGTTATAAATATGTTGAGGTAACCTATGATCCCGAGACTAAAAAAGCAGATACTAAATTCATATGGAATTCTGATAAAGAGGATTTCTTTGTTCCAGAAGTTGAAGAAGAAATTTCAGAAGAGAGCACATCAAATAATTAGATCAAAATTTCCACTAATTTTCCTATGAAAAATATTAAATACTTATGTTTATTATTGACTCTTGGGTGCAGTCCAAAAACTTCTGAATGGAATAATCTAATTTTAAATAATTCACTTGAAGGATGGCATATTTTTCAGGATGATGGATCAAAAAAAGGATGGTATGTAGAAGACGATATTTTAATTTTTGATACTGTATCTGGTTTAGAATCCGGTTTAGAGGATGCCAGTCTTCTGTCTAATAAAAAGTACAGTAGTTTCGAGATTAAATTTGATTGGAAAATTGAAAAGGGTGGAAATAGTGGATTTATGTGGGGAGTAAGTGAAGCGCCCGCCTACAAATTCCCCTATCAAACGGGTCCTGAAATTCAGATTATTGACATCGCTATATATAATGCTCCAGAACAGGTTCTGGGTGGTGAAATTGAGCTCAATAATATCCTTACAGATCTTGATGCTAAAAAACATTATTTAGGAGCAGTATATGACATGTATTCTCCAAGTGAAATTGACTCATATAATCCTGCAGGACAATGGAATTCTTATCATATTAAAATAGATCAGAAAAACAATAATGGATGGGTAATGTTAAATGATATTATAATTAACAATTTCAAACTTAGAGGTCCAGAATGGGACACTTTATTGCTAAACAGTAAATTCAGTAAATCAGAAGATTTTGATTATTTAGGTGATAAAAGATGGTATGATTTTGCAATCTATCCAGAGGGACATATTAGTTTACAGGATCACCCTGGTAAAGCATATTTTAAAAATATTAGAATTAAAGAATTAAAATAATTCCTTCATTATTTTTTAAAATATAAATCCTAAAATATCATTTCACTTATTTTAAATTAAAATATACCTACATAAAAAAAATTAAATTTACTTTCAGTAAATATTAATTATAAAGAAAAAACCCTTCAATTTGAAGGGTTTTAAGTTTTTTGACTTTAAAGTACTTTCAATAATGTATATTATTCAGCGGTATCTTCAACTACTTCTTTAAGAGAGTTCAATAAACCACCAGCGTCCATATAGTCGCCTCCACTAATTACTTTACCATCCTTGAAGTCCCATGTATGGTATGAAACAATTTCCCAGCTTTTTCCTGAAGCAGAATGAACTCCAGTCCATTTTCCGTATGTACGAACACTTCCATCAGATAATCCTGTTTCAGCTAACACACCTGGCAACCAGTTTACGGGAGTGTAAACGACATCTTCCATAGCATCTTGCCAACTTTTCAAATAGGCACTAACAGCCTCTTTACCTACTGGTTCAGATCCGTGAAATGCAGGTTGCCATTGAACATCTTCGTGGAACATTGCAAGTTGAGCTTCATTGTCAGCTTCTGAACCTTGCAGTTCAAGAATTTTTTTTGCAATTTCAAGATTTGTTAAATACTCTGGGTGTATTCCAGTAGAACACGCCATAAGTAAACCTAAAAAGGTAATGCTTAGTATTTTTTTCATTTTAAATTGATTTAAGATTAAAAATTTTACAGTTAATTATATGATTTATAGCAATTTAATCATTTTTTATTTAAAATAATGCCTAACTAAAATGCATAAGAAAGACCTAAACTTACTAGTCCTGCACTATTATCTATTTTTAGATTACTTGGAATATTGTTAGATCCTATAAGGTTAACTTCTTCGCCCGAAAGCCCTTTGTCATATCTAATGTCTAATCCTAATTTACCTAAATGAATTCTTGCTCCAAAATGAATTCCTACAGATGTATTTTGTTCAATATCCTCAATACCGGGAATATTACCAGAGGAAATTGGAAACCTTAAAGTTGGACCTGCAAAACCACTTAAAATAGGAAGAACTTTTATTCCTAAAGATATAGGAGCTTCCAATCGAGACTGTTTATTAGATAAATTATCAGTAAATTCAGAATAATGGAGTTCTGGTCTTAAATACAACATTAACAATTTTATTTCTGAATATATTCCAACATAGAATCCATTAATATTTTCTCTTGAGTTTGCTAGAGAAGGGTTGTCTGATATGATTTCATCTAGATCACCAGAAGTATTAAAGTTTACCCCAGCTTTAGTACCAAATTTAATAAACTGATTTACAACTTTTTTAGCAACAGGAATGACAGGCTCTTGTGCATAAGCTTTAGTGAAAGCTATAAGTGATAGAAGTATAATTATTTTTTTCATTTCAAAATATTTTTATGCTAGAAAACATTTAAAGTTGTGATTAGTAATAAATTTTGTTATTCTTTTAAATTAATACAAGATAAATATAAAAATTTACCTTTGGGTATGGGTTTAACAAATAATGATATTTTCAAAAAGCTTCGTGTAGCACATAAACTTCGTGATGATCAAATTGTTAAAATTTGTGACTTGGTTGACTATAAGATCACTAAGTCTGAGTTAGGTGCGTTCTTTAGAAACGAAAGACATGAAAAGTATATGGAGTGTGGTGATCAGGTATTGCGTAATTTTTTAAATGGTCTGATTATTTATTTAAGAG
>JABGXI010000042.1:0-18159 GCA_018675855.1 Flavobacteriaceae bacterium
AAATGAAATTGATCCAATAAAGTGAATTGGAATTTCTCTTGCGTCTTCAAATTGAAGTATTTGATGCTTTATAAAACGATCAAGACCTTTTGCAATAATGTCTTGAAAAAGAGGTACTTTTTTATGTTTGATTAAAAATCTTGAAAAGGTCGCTAAATATGTGTTCGGATTTTCTCTCCTATAAATATTTTCCTTCATTGTATCTGGAGAAAGATCGTATTCATTTTCAAATTCCAAGGCTAATCCCTTTGGCATCGTATTGAAATAGTAACTTCTTATTAATTGTTTTCCAAAAAAATTACCACTTGCCTCATCCATCAGAATATATCCTAGGGAAGTTACGCGTTGTTCTATATCTACACCATCAAAATAAGTACAATTAGAACCTGTCCCTAAAATACAAACTATAGATTTTTCATTGGGTTTAGCTGCTGCATATACTGCAGCGTAGGTGTCTTCTTTAATTATAATATCACTATTGATAAAAATATCCTCAAACACATTGTTTATTCGACGTTGTGGCGAATCAACTCCACAACCTGCACCATAAAAATATAAATGTGTTACTTCTTTTCGATTTTGATACAAATCGAAATTATTAATTATTCGTTCTCTTAATATAGCACTCGAAAGAACTTGCGGATTAAGTCCAAGAGTTTGAGTTGCAAACAATGTTTCTCCTGATGCATCAACAGCAATCCAATCAGTTTTTGTAGAACCACTATCTACTATTAAAATCATAGAGTAGTAATATTACAAATTATTTATATGCTTAGCCAAATCGATCAGCTTGTTTGAATAACCACATTCATTGTCATACCAAGATATAATTTTAAAGAAACGAGAATTTAATTCCATTCCAGCCCCTGCATCAAAGACTGAGGTCCTTACATCTCCAATAAAATCTTGAGAAACAACTGGTTCATCACAATATCCTAAAATATTTTTCATTTCATTATCTGCAGCGTTACGCATTACCTGTTTAATTTCTTCGTAAGAAGTTTCTTTCTTTAATTTTACCGTTAAATCAACCACAGAAACGTTGGCTGTTGGAACACGAAATGCCATTCCAGTAAGTTTACCCACTAAAGCAGGTATCACTTTAGTCACAGCTTTTGCTGCACCAGTTGAAGCCGGCATAATATTTAGCAATGAACTTCTACCTCCTCTAAAATCTTTACGTGAGGGACCATCAACGGTAAATTGAGTTGCTGTTGTAGCGTGAACAGTGGTCATTAAGCCCTCTTCTATTTCAAAATTATCATTTAATACCTTAGCGATAGGTGCTAAACAATTTGTGGTACATGAGGCATTAGAAACTATCGTATTTGAAGCAGATGTCTCAGAATGATTTACACCCATTACAAACATTGGAGCATCGGGAGAAGGGGCAGAAATAACAACTTTTTTAGCGCCACCATCGAGATGTGATTGTGCTTTTTCTAAGGAAGTGAAAATACCTGTACATTCAGCAACTACATCAGCATCTAGATCTCCCCAACCAATTGCTGAAGGATCTCGCTCTGCACTTATACGAACAGAATGACCATCCACAACAAGATTGTCTCCTTTGACCTCAATAGAACCATCGTAAGTACCATGCACAGAATCATATTTTAACAAGTAAGCCAAGTGATCAATATCCAACAGGTCGTTTACACCCACAACTGTAACATCATTCTGTTTCATTGCTGAACGAAAAACGAGTCTTCCAATTCGTCCAAATCCGTTAATTCCAATTTTAATTGCCATATTTAAATTATTTATTTTTAAGGGTTGTTATACTGAGAGTATCTCTGATACTCGGATTAAATTTTTATTAATTTTTGTTTTACCTTTTATTGATGATTCTAAAGGAGTTAAAATCATCTGTGAATTATCAATTCCCACCATTACATTAGACACTCCTTTTAAAAGTGATTCAACTGCATGAACTCCCATTCTTGAGGCAAGCACACGATCAAAACAACTCGGTCTTCCCCCACGCTGCATGTGTCCCAAAACAGAAACTCTTACTTCATAATAGGGTAAGTTTTTTTCAACATACTCTGCAATTTCAAAAACATTTTTTCCTGTTTTATCACCTTCTGCAATAACGACTATACTGGATGATTTACCTGTTTTTTCACTTCGCTTTAACGACTCCAACAAACGGTCTAAGCCCATATCTTCTTCGGGGACGAGTATTTCTTCAGCACCTGCTCCAATGCCTGTGTTTAATGCGATATGACCAGCATCCCTACCCATCACCTCCACAAAAAACAAGCGGTTGTGAGAAATAGCTGTATCACGAATTTTATCAATAGCATCAATTACGGTATTTAAAGCTGTATCGAATCCAATAGTATGAGTTGTTCCATAAATATCGTTATCAATAGTACCTGGTATACCAATGACAGGAAAATTAAATTCAGAATGAAAAATCATTGCTCCAGTAAATGATCCATCTCCACCAATAACAATTAGAGCATCAATTTTATGTCTTTTTAAAGTTTCATAGGCTTTTTTTCGCCCCTCAGAAGTTCTAAATTCTAAACATCTTGCTGACTTTAAAATAGTTCCTCCTTTGTTTATGATGTTATTTACACTTCGGGCATTCATAAGCTTAGTATCATCATCAATTAAGCCTTGATATCCCTTATATATTGCAACACATTCTAGGGAAAAGTAGGACGAAGCTCTAACCACTGAGCGAACAGCTGCATTCATTCCTGGAGCATCCCCTCCGGAAGTTAATACTCCGATGCATTTAATTTTTGTATTCATTATTTATATTTCGTTGCAAATTTAATCAATAATTTTAGAGTGTAACTGAGGAGATTTGATTTTATTTGATTCTATCTATTAAGTATTTAATTTTTTTTAACAAATTCAATTAGGTTAGATTTTTTAGTATTATTTTTTAAAATAATAGAATCGATTTTGGTTTTTTTTTCAGACGATATCTTATAAATCAGTTCTTTAAATGTTTCAAAATCAACATTGTAAGAAATTCCTAATCCCTGGGTATATCCTAATTCATCCCCTATGTATCTAAATTCATTTTCCTTATTGAAAACTTTGGCTCGAAGTGTTCCTTCATCATTTAAAATGAAATCTATTTGAACATTTCCAACGACTAATGTTTGTTCCACCCCCCCAACAGGTACACCAATCTTTCCGTTTAATAAAATTTTATCACTTATTTTTGTTGAAAGGGTGAATCCCAAACGATCTTCGGTTGCAATATCTAATAAAACACTTTTATCTCCCTGTAAATAGTCAATTCCAACTTTTAATTTATCATTTTCCTCACCAATTAAATCACTAAAAATATCTGAAGCTTTTTGATATAGATTATTCGTAATTCCTTCCATAGAAACACTTACTTCATTTATAAAAATACCTTGAGATAATAATGAAAGGGCTTGTAATTGACTCCTTTGCGGGTCTGCCAAGCGATAATTAATTTCAGAAGCTACAATACCACTTGTATTAGGGAAATTAATTTCAAAAACTGGGTTATCAGGCTTCAATAAATTTCCTTCTAGACGAATTAATACTTCCGTAGGTATTTTCTTGTTAAAACCTGGATTATCTAATAATATTGCCGGATTTGCTCCGCCAGGAACATCATAAATTGCCTCTAAATTCATTTGCGCCTCTAATGGATTTCCCTCCCATAAAATCGATCCCCCAGATTTTAGATTAAATTTTTTATCAATAACTCCAAGATTCTTGAAGTTATATATACCATCGAAGGTTATGAAATCACCCCATATATTAAATTTTCCATTAGTATTGATTTCCATAAATAAGTTTCCAGCACCTCTTCCATTTAAATAACTTCCTGTTTCTTTATCAATAACAATTTCTACTTCCGCCTGATTCGTTACATCTAAATCAAAATTCATTTCTACACCTCTTATTTCCTTTATCATCAATTCTTCAGATTTATCAGAGAATACTGTTTTTTTGTTTTTATCAATAAAACTGATAAATGAAGTGTCAGATAAGCCATAATTTTCTACCCAAGGAATTTTAATAGAGGTTCCCAATTGTGTATTACCTTCTAAACTTATTTTAAGATTTTTAGTAGGTCCATCTAGACGTACTTGACCTCCAAGGAAACCTTTTCCAAAAAACAATGCCTCGGTAGTTTGGGTGGTATTTAACAACAACATTCTTTCTGAAGAAATACTCAAATTTGTCTGCCAGTTTTTAAAGTTATTGTGCGAAAATGTGCCATTTAAAATAGCTGATGTTTCTTCTGAAGTATCCTTCATCAAAACATTATTAAACACAAAGAATTGATTATTTAGATCTATATCAGTTTCTTCAATGGTATAATCTAAATTTAAAAATGGAATATGAAAACTTCCTTTTTTAAAGTTTAATGAACCGTTGTGCTTTAATTTATCAATTGCGCCCCAAAGCCTTACTCCCCCATTTACTTTTCCAGAGAATTTTTTTATTGCATCTCTTCCGAAAGGAGATAAAAAAGCTAGATCTAAATCAAAAAAATCTAGGTTAAGATTGAAATTTGGTGTCTCTAGCCCGTCCCAAACACCGCTTAATATAAATGATTTCTTAGTATTGTTTATAACCTCTGATTTTATGGCATAAGTATTTAAAAGGGTATTCCCAGATGTGTTTAGATTAAAATCACCTAAAAATTGATTATTTATTTTCAAATCCGAAATTGCTCCTGAAAAAGAAAGTTTATTTTGTATAGGTGATCTTTCTAAATGAGAAGTTATCGAAGTGGCGCCCGCTAATTTAAGGAAAGGTGAAAAAGGAATCAAATTTTCCAAAAGTACTTCTTCAGTTATTAATGATAAGATAAAGTCGTTTTTATTACGATGACTGCCAGAAAAACGAATAGTTTGATTACCAGAAACAGCATTGAAGTCTGATAATTTAATTTCTTTTGTTTTGGTTGAATAACTAAGTTTCTGAAGTGGATCATCCAAAGGATTAATTATCCAAACATCATTTCCTATTAGTAATTCAGACTTTTTTAATCCAAAGAATGAAATTCCATTATCTGATTGAGTATTATAAAAATTTATCTCAAAAGGTATTTCTGTCTTTCGATCTTTTAAGAATTCTGATCTAAAATACAAGGTGTCACTTAGTTTTGTACTTATCATGTTAAAATCACTACCGGTATAATATTCATGAGAAAACTCTTCAATACTTAAAAAAGTATTATAAATTGGATTATTAGTGTCAATCTGGAAATGAATATTTTGAAATTGTATATCCTTCCACCGCATTAACGGAGCATCTAAAATAAGCTGTGATGGTTTACTATCAGTAGCGATTTTACCTTTTAAAATTATATTTTTCGAAATTGAAAAATCAGGATATAAAGCATCTAATAACTTTTGATGAATTTTTAAATCAAACGATAAGTGCTGTCCTTTAGATGTTACTTTAGGTTCTAAAAAAGGATACACCTGATGCAAAGCATTTTGAAATAATTTTGAAAGCTCACTTAGATTAAATTCTCCAGTTGCATTTCCAGAAATACAGTCTGTATTAGAAATTGATATGGTTGTTTTATTATCCTGAAATCGTTTTTCAATAGAAATAGGATTTAAATCTACTTGCTCAATTTCGTTCATAACACTGGCAGATGATATTCTAAGTTTTCCTTCTAAATCATCTATATTTTTTCCTTTTAGATTTGCTAATACAACACCCTTAAAGACTCTTTTTCCTTGTCCTAATCTAATTCCATATTTATTTAGATCAATCTTTGAAACATTTGCCAAAATAGTGTACTTAGGAATATTGTTTTGATAATCAAAACGTACGTCACTTTTTAAAACAACTGGTTCAGATTTTATTGTAAACGTATTTCTTAGTTGCTTGTTACTATACAGACCCTCAAATTCAATATTATCCCAGACTTCTTTTGTAGATGTTAATTTGGTTTTAATTCCTTTCCATGAAGCTATAATTGAATCATTTTTCTGAAAGTCTCCTGTGAAAAAAAGTGAAGAAGCTAGTGTGAGTTTTGTGTTTTGCCCAGTAACTGAGTCTAGTAAAAGTTTATTAATCTTAATGGCTAAATCTACTTTACGATTAAATGCTTTAGAGCTTAATAATCCCTTTCCTAAAATACCCTTTAAAGAAAAATCTCCCCAAGTATTTGAGGAAACCAATGCCATATTTAAAGAATCTCCTTGAGAAGATACTTCACCACTCAATTGAAGCAATCCAAGGTTTTTTAATATTTGCTTTTTCGAGTTAGATAATGTTTCTAAATCTTCAAAAGCTTTTGATGAAAGTCTTAAATCATTTATAATTGCGAACCAATCGGCTTCCTGTTCTTCAAAAAAATGATTAAAATTTAAGTCACCACTAAAGAACAATATTTCATTTTTCAGTAAAACCTTTTTTAATGATAAATTATTCAAACTTCCTGAAGCAGTCAATGAAATTTCATAAGGTTTTTTATATAAATTTTTAATTTTATTTGGAAAAAGAGTATTGGCATCTAAAGTACTATTGTCAATACTTAGTGCAATTTTCACATTATCATTAAAGTCCTTAAAAGAATTGTTTTTACCCTTTAAAGACATAGAACCTTTAACTTGATTTTTATCATTATCAATTTCAAAAGAAGGCAAACTTAAAGTTCCAGGAGAATAGTTTACATTTCCTTTAAAATTAAATGGTTTTGAATTTGAGGACTCAAAAACTCCCTTTAATATTTTTAAATCAACATTAAAACTATTTAGTTGGTATTTAAAGCTTTCAGCAGAAAGTTCAATGTCTTTGATATTTATGGTCTTTCCTCTGACTTTATTTAAATCAACATATTGGAAACGTGACTTTGAAAGAGTAATAACAGATGATTTAAAAAATGTAGCTCTTTTTCCATCAGAAGGCTTCTTTAATTTATTTAAAAATACATTTAGAGAATTAGAGAATTCCTGAGGGTATTTTTTGATCTTTAATAAAACAGTTGAAGTTTCTAACCTATCAAAATTATAATTATTTTTATTTAACTTTCTAAAATCTTCAATAGAGGTTGATATGTCCTTAACGAATAATAAAGTATCATTGTGATGATCTAAAACAAGAAAGTTTGAGAATTTTAGTTTCCCATTCCATTTAAAGCTTACTTTATCAATGAGCACTTCTTGTCCTGTTCTTTTCGTTAAATCTTCTGTAAAAGACTGGATAAGTTTGGTTTGAAATCCAGAAAAAGAAAATAAACCTATAACCACTAAAAATAGTGAGAGAAAACTCACTAAAATTATGACGCTTATTTTTCTTATATTTTTAATTGTAATCTTTTACTTTTGTAACGTTTTTAAAATCAAATATTGTATAAAAAACCCCTCATATTAGCTATTGAATCTTCCTGTGACGATACAGCTGCAGCTGTTGTTAACGGAAGAAAGATTTTGTCAAACTGTGTAGCTAACCAAAAAATTCATGTCGCTTATGGAGGAGTAGTTCCAGAATTAGCCTCTAGGGCACATCAATCTAAAATAATTCCTGTTGTTCAGCAAGCTTTACTAAAAGCAAATATCAACAAAAAAGAGCTAACAGCAATTGCCTATACACAAGGTCCTGGACTTTTAGGATCGTTACTTGTCGGGAATGCCTTTGCCAAGTCGCTTTCACTTGCACTCAATATTCCGCTTATACCAATTAATCATATACAGGGACATTTATTAGTCCATTTCATTGAAGATGAAAGAATACAAATCCCTAGCTTTCCTTTTTTAGGAGTCATCCTTTCTGGAGGTCACACTCAACTGGTTCATGTTCATGATCATTTTAATATGAATATTTTAGGCACCACATTAGACGATGCTATTGGAGAAGCATTTGATAAATGTGGGAAAAGAATGGGCCTTCCCTATCCTTCTGGACCACAAATAGATGAACTTGCAAAAAAAGGAAATTCTCACAAATTCATCTTTCCAATTTCTAAATTATCTAATTACAATGTTAGTTATAGTGGAGTAAAAACTGCATTTATAAATTTCATTTCCAATAACGAACAAAAGGATCCTGATTTCATCAAAAATAATTTAGTTGATTTATGTGCTAGCCTTCAGTATACGTTAGTTCAAATTATTTTAAATAAAATTGAATTAGTTGCTCGTGACAAAAACTTAACCGATATTGTTATTGGTGGTGGTGTTGCTGCAAATACTGAAATTAGAAAACAATTGCAAGATATCGTTATAAAAGAAGACTGGGCGCTGAGCCTTCCTCCTATGGAATACACTACTGATAATGCAGCAATGATTGGAATTACAGCCTATTATAAAATTCTAAAAAAAGAATATGGATCTTTAAAGGATTCTTCTAACGCGCGTTTAAAATTTAATTAATGACACTTTTTTTTGATCCATTAATTAAAGAAAGCACCAAAGAATTTATCTTTAATCGTGAAGAAAGTAAACACCTTGCAAAGGTAATAAGAAAGGTTCCTGGCGACATCATATATGTAACCAATGGAAAAGGAATCGAGTGGAAGGGAGTTTTAAGTTTTGTTTCTCCTCAAAAAACAATAGCGAGTCTTAAAGCTTTCAAAAAACATCCCCCCAAGAAATATCAGATTCATTTAGCTATAGCTCCAACAAAAAATAATAATCGAATGGAATGGTTGATTGAAAAATCAACAGAATTAGGTGTTAGCTCAATTACTCCTCTGCTTTGTGATCATTCAGAGCGAAAGATTATTAAAAAAGAACGTTTAGAAAAAATAACAATATCCGGATTGAAGCAATCTCAACAATTTTATCTACCTAAGGTAAATGAAATGGTATCTTTCAAAGATTTTGTTATTGCTTCTAAAAAACAAGAAACCTATATTGCCCATTGTGAAGAAAGCCCAAAAGAAAATTTAGATGCGATATCATTTAAAGGAACTTCCCAAACTGTAATGATTGGTCCAGAAGGGGACTTTAGCCATCGCGAAATAAAAGAGGCTGTTATGGCAGGAATTAAAGCAGTAAGTATTGGAAAACAAAGGTTTAGAACCGAAACTGCTGGACTTTTTGCCTGTCACACTATTTTCCTTAAACAACATGAAAGTACAAAACTTTAACTTCCTTATCTTTAAAATATGAATGCTAAAGAAATTACAAAAGGAATCGTTTGGGCAATTCTCCAACTTTTTGCTATATCAATACTTTTTTGGTTGTTATTACAACTTCAAACACTTATTATATATATAATAATTGCCGGAGTCATTAGTCTTATTGGACGTCCTATTAATAGATTTTTAATCCAACGTTTAAGATTTAAGCCACTCTTTGCAACAACACTAACTCTCATAACATTATTAGGTATTCTAATTAGTATTTTTTCCTTATTTGTACCCCTACTAGTTCAGCAAGGAGAAAATTTATCCCTTTTAGATGTTGAAGGTTTAAAGAAAACTACTGAGACCTTGATTCAAGAAATTAGTGTTTATTTTCAGTTAGATAATAGTTTTTGGCAACAGCAATTAGCAGTAGATAATTTATTTAAAAATGTCAATTTTGGATTACTTCCAGAATTGTTTAATCAAATTTTAGAAATACTCGGAGGCTTTACCATTGGACTTTTTTCAGTTGTATTTATTCTTTTCTTTTTCTTGAAAGACAGTAAATTACAGGATAGCATGATACTTACTCTAGTAAACGATAAAGTATCAGAACGAGTAAAAAAATCAATTGATAAAACTAAAAATCTTTTATCTCGTTATTTTCTTGGATTATTACTTCAAATATCTATTTTATTAGTTGTTTATAGTGTTGTATTAGCTGTTTTTAAAGTAGAAAACGCATTCATTATTGCATTTTTGTGCGCACTTTTGAATCTTATACCTTACTTAGGACCAATCATAGGAGGCTTTTTAATGCTACTACTAACAATGAGTAGTTTTATTGGTGCAGACTTTAGTAATGTGATTTTACCTAAAACCATCTATGTCATGATTGGATTTACTATTGGCCAATTAATCGATAACTTTTTTAGCCAACCCTTTATATTTTCTAATAGTGTTAAGTCACACCCGCTCGAGATTTTCATAGTTATACTTGCCGCAGGAACACTTTTAGGTCCTGTCGGAATGATCATCGCTATTCCTTTTTATACTACTCTTAAGGTAATTGCCCAAGAATTTTTATCTGATAATAAAATAGTAAAATCTCTCACTAAAAATTTTTAATTCCTCTTTATGAAAAATAGTTTTCTTGTATCTCTTCCCTTTTTTCTATTTTTTATTTCAGTCCAAGCTCAAAAACTTGATCGAAATGAAAAAAAAATTATTAAAAAAGTAGAGCTCTTAAATACTGAAAGTATAAATTTTCTTGAAAAAGTTGTTAATATTAACAGCGGTACACTCAATAAAAAAGGAGTTCGCGAAGTTGGTAATATTTTTAATGAAGAATTTAAATCAATTGGTTTTAAAACACAGTGGATTGACATGCCTGAGGAGATGAATCGAGCTGGTCATTTTTTTGCTAATATTACGGGTAATAAAGGAAAAAAATTACTCCTCATTGGCCATTTGGATACTGTTTTTGAAGAAAATAGTCCATTTCAGCAATTCAATAGATTAAATGATAGTATTGCTCATGGCCCTGGTGCTAATGATATGAAAGGTGGCGACGTTGTAGTTTTATATGCCTTAAAGGCATTGGAAAATTTAAATTTACTTGATAACGCAAACATATCAGTTGTATTTACAGGAGATGAAGAAAGTACAGGAAAACCGATAAGTATTTCTAGAAAAAAACTAATTGAAGTAGCTAAAGAAGCTGATATAGCTCTTGGATTTGAAACTTCTACTGGTTTTGACAATGCAACAATAGCAAGAAGAGGAGCATCTGGATGGAAAGTAGAAGTCACAGGAAAACGTGCTCATTCTTCTGGAGTTTTTAGTGAAAATACAGGTGCTGGATCGATTTTTGAAATGAGTCGAATTTTAAATTCTTTTTATGAAGAAGTTCGAGGTGAAGAATACTTGACCTTTAACCCAGGAACACTTCTAGGAGGTACTTTTATTGATTATGACTTTAAAAAAAGTAGTGGAACCGTTTTTGGAAAAACTAATGTAGTGGCACAGAAAACAATCGTCAATGGTGGACTTCGTTTCATTTCTGAAGAACAAAAAGAAAATGCACGAAAGAAAATGCGTGAAATAGTAAATCAAAATCTTCCACAAACAAAAGCAACTATTAGCTTTTCAGATAGTTATCCAGCGATGGTTCCTAGTGAAGGAAATAAATTACTATTGACTATTTTAAACGATGTAAGTCTTTCTTTAGGACATAAGGGGGTTACTGCATATGACCCAGGAAAAAGAGGAGCTGCTGACATTTCTTTTGTAGCTGATTATGTAGATGGTTTGGACGGCCTTGGAACCATGGGAACAGGAGCACATACGCCCAAAGAAACAGTCAATTTAAAAACAATGAATGCACTAATTCAACGTACTGCCATATTCATTTATCGTTTAATAAACATGAATTAGCAGTAAGTATCAAAGTTTTTCTTTTGAAGGCTTAACGCTACCTTAAACTCTTTTATAAGCTGATCAATTAAATCTTTTGTGGGTTGCACATCTTTAATTGAAGTTACCCCCTGACCCGCAGACCAGATTGTCTTCCAGGCTTTTGCCTCAGCTTTGGCAGCATCTAACTCACTTCCAAAATCAATTTTCTTTGATTTACTCCAAAGATCTTCAGTAATACCCATAGCTTCAAGACTAGGCCGTAAAAAACTGGCATTCACTCCAGAAACTGCAGCAGTATAAACAATATCTTCTGCTTTGCTGTTAATAATCATTTTTTGATATGCCTCATCAGCCAAACTTTCAGCTGTATTTATAAAACGAGTACCCATATAAGCTAAATCAGCTCCCATTTGTAGTGCAGAAGCAACGTCATTTCCATTGCTTATACATCCAGAAAGTAATATTGTTTTATTAAAAAACTGTTTTATTTCATTGACTAATGCAATTGGATTTAAAATCCCCGCGTGACCACCAGCGCCTGCAGCAACGAGAATTAATCCATCAACACCAGCCTCAGCTGCCTTTTCAGCATGACGTCTTTTTATAATATCGTGGTATACTATCCCTCCATAGCTATGTACGGCATCAACCAAATCAGATACTGCACCTAATGAAGTAATAATTAAGGGTACTTGATGCTTCATACAAATTTCCAAATCTGACTGAACTCTTGGGTTTGTTGGGTGAACTATTAGGTTAACTCCAAAAGGAGCCGCTTTTTTTCCCGTTTCTTTTTCAAAAGATGCAAGCGCTTCTTTTATTTCTATAACCCATTGTTCAAAACCTTCTGTTGTTCTATGATTTAAGGCAGGAAAAGTTCCTACTATTCCATTTTTACAACATTCAATTACTAATTTAGGGCCTGATATTAAGAATAAAGGAGCTGCAACAGCTGGAATAGAAAGATTATTTATAAAATTAGGTTTCATATTTATTTTTTAATTAATAGGGTCCATTCAAATTCAAAAGTGGATACTAAATCATTATTTTCATCCATACCTATAGAAGTAAGCCATAATGTTTGAGGTTTATCCGTTTCTAATAATTTTTTAATCGCACTTGTTATCAGATCAGCTGAATTACAAGAAAAGGTAATTCTACCTTGTGCTTTTTTCGAAAAGTTTGCTTTATTATTTAAAACTAACATCGAAACTTTTCTTTTTGAGATTTGAATTTCTTGCATCAACAACATGCCTGTAGTTAACTCAGCAGCCATTCCTTGAACTGCCCAAAACATTGAATTGAATGGATTTTGATTAATCCAACGATGCTTTACTTTGGCCTCGCAAAAAGATTGCTCTAATGATGTTACGCGTATTCCGCACAACCATACCGAGGGAAGTTTTAGTAAGGTAAATAAGCTAATTTGGAACTTAGAGAATTTCATTAATTTTCTAGAAATATTAAAGGATCAATATAGTCTAAATCAAAAGCATCTGCAACCTCTTTATAAACTATACTTCCATTTACAACGTTTAACCCTTTAGCCAGAGCCTTATTCTCAAAACAAGCAAGTTTCCATCCCTTATTTGCTAGTTCTAAGGCATATCTAAGAGTTGCATTGGTTAATGCTGTGGTTGAGGTAAATGGAACAGCTCCAGGCATGTTTGTTACCGCATAATGAATAATACCTTCTTTTATAAAAATAGGTGAATCATGCGTAGTGGGTTCACTTGTTTCAAAACATCCACCTTGATCGATAGCCACATCAACTAAAACAGTTCCTGGAAGCATCGTTGAAAGCATTTCTTTTCGAATTAATTTTGGAGCCTTAGATCCAGGAATTAAAACGGTTCCTATTATTAAGTGTGAACGTCGAACTTCTTTATCAATTGTATGTTCTGTAGAATATACGGGTGTAACATTGGCGGGCATAATACTTTCTAAGGTGCGTAATCGATTTAAATTAGTGTCTAAAATTGTAACATTAGCACCTAAACCTGCTGCCATTCTTGCAGCTTCTGTTCCAGAAACACCACCACCAATTATTAAAACATTTGCAGGTTTTACACCCGTAACACCACCTAATAGTATCCCAAGACCTCCCTGTGGTTTTTCTAAGTATTTAGCTCCCTCTTGAGTAGCCATTCTACCAGCAACTTCAGACATTGGAATTAGTAGCGGTAAAGTTCTATTATCTTCAACTGTTTCATAAGCTAAACATACTGCACCAGACTTAATCATTGCTTTTGTAAGTGTCTCACTGGAAGCAAAATGAAAATAAGTGAATAATAATTGATTGGGTTGAATTAAATCATACTCTGCAGCTATAGGCTCTTTTACCTTTATAATCATATCTGCTGACTTATAAACACCTTCAATAGAATCAGAAAAAGAACATCCAACCTTTTCAAATTCAGTATCTGAAAAACCACTTAATTCTCCAGCACCACGTTGAATATTAACATCATGACCTGATCTAATTAGGGCCTGTGCTCCAGCTGGAGTTAATCCTACTCTAGATTCATGTGGTTTAATTTCTGTTGGAACACCTATTTTCATTTTAAATCAACTTTAAATTAAATATATCAATAAATTAAAATCTATCGAAGATATAAATTTGAAGAACATTCTGTCAGTAATTAAGGGAAAAGTAAATTCAAATTTATAACTTGTATAGAACAAATTTTAACTTATGAAATATTTTAACAAAACAAGGACTATCGAGCAAAAGGTAACAGATCGAGAAATGATACATCTGTTAGAACGTCAAACAGAATTATTAAATGACATTCTAATTGAACTTAAAAGCCAGAGAAAAGAATAAATTTTTTAAAAAATATTGAAAAACAATAAAACCTTCTTAATTACTAGAAGGTTTTTTGTTTTAAATAATGTGAACGCGACAGGATTCGAACCTGTGACCGTCTGCTTAGAAGGCAGATGCTCTATCCAGCTGAGCTACGCGTCCTATTTTAATCTTATCAATAATTCCCAAAGTTTTTAAAATAAATTAATGCCTTCAAAATATCAGGTTTAGCGTATTTCTTAAAAGTGTGGGTATTCATTATTTCAATAAACTGGTCGCAAATATAATATTAGTTTGGTCAATGTAAAGCAATACAGTTTTAATTTTTTACTGTAATTTGTAACAGGTTGCCACCCTGTATCAATCTTTAATTGGTAACGCTCTAATATCTGACTTCCATCCACCTTTTTCTTCATCTCTTATTACGATGTCAATAAACAATGGTTGGTCTAAAACATTTTTTTCATTTGACTGGTCCTTATTCAGTTATTATAACTCAATAGAGATTTGGTTATCCTTATTTATAAGTAATGTGCACTTTTCGAAATTAGGAGGACCGAAACTTCTACTTGGATTATTAGAAAATGCATAAGGTTCGCTAGGTATTCCAAAAAGACCTGTATCTAAAACACCATTATTATTTTCGTCATGGAACACCGAAATTGAGTAAATACCTGTTTTTATGTTTGCTATTTCTAAAGAAACTGAATTGTTTGTTACTGTAACTACTTTAGAGTATTTACAATGTTTTAAAAAATCTTCCTTTTTATCTGTAAGGCATACTCGCAACTCACCTTTTATCTTCTCAAAATTATTTACAATAATCTGTAAATTATAAGTTGTTTGTAGTTCCTGAGCTATAAGTAAATTAGAACTAAATAAAATTAATAATAGAAAATAAAGTTTTAACATCAATGATTAATAAAATATTATTTAAAAAATATGAATATATAAAAAAAGGATTCACTTTTAATTAGAATCCATAATACATTTCTTCGAAACCATCTTATCTATGGTTACATTTACCTAAAACTATACTATGTCAAAAACATTTGCTGAGTTAGGTATAAATCTAACATTACAAGAAAGTTTAAGTAAACTAAAAATATTAGTACCTACCGACATTCAATCCAAAACAATTCCAGTAATTCTTACTCAAAAGGAAGATGTAGTGGCATTAGCAAAAACTGGGACTGGCAAAACTCTTGCTTTTGGACTTCCATTACTTCAGTTAATAAATACAGAAAAAAGTGTAGTTCAAGTTTTAATACTAGCCCCAACAAGAGAATTAAGTAAACAAATTTATTCTAATTTAACTGAATATAGCTCACAAAATTCAGCAATAAAAGTTACTGTTGTATCTGGAGGTATTCCAATTAATCCTCAAATAGAGCGCTTAAAAATCGCATCTCATATCGTAGTAGCTACACCAGGTCGGATATTAGATTTAATGAGCCGTGGTGCAATTTCTCTTAAAAATATATCCTCACTAGTTCTGGATGAAGCCGATGAGATGATCAGTAATTTTAAAGATGATTTAGAACGTATTATTAAAGAAATTCCAGCGTCACACAGAACACTATTATTCACCGCAACACTTTCTGGTCAAGTCAAGCAATTGATTCAAAATTTCATGTCAAAACATGTTATTCAATTAGAAACAGATATGTTAACGGTTGGAAACCTAGAAATTGAGCATCAGTATATAGTGGTCGAACCTATAGAAAAACTTGAGGTATTATTACACTTTTTAAGTTCCAAACAAGGGCATAGAGGAGTTATTTTCTGTAAAACAAAAGCGGCAGTAAATAAGTTAGGTAAAAATTTAGCGATTAATAAATTCTCTTCTGGCGCTATTCATGGAAGTTTAACCCAGGGTATTAGAGATCGAATTATGGAACAATTTAGAGAGGGATATATAGATATTTTAGTGGCAACAGATTTAGCTGCTCGTGGGATTGATGTTAAAGAAATATCATATGTTGTTAATTATCATTTACCCGATACTTATGAGGCATATGTTCACAGAAGTGGAAGAACATCAAGAGCAGGCGTCAAAGGAGTTTCATTAACTGTTTTACAAGAAGAGGAAGTTAAAGAGCTTGTAAATTTCGAAAATGAATTAGGAATTAATTTCAATGCTTTAGTTAAAGCAGATCCTGTTGAAATTGAAAAAAATAATGGATTGCTATGGGCCAAAAAAATATTTAAAACAAAGCCAAACAGAAGTATTTCCAAAAAATTCAGACAAGAGATAGTTACTATTTTTCATCATCTTTCAAAAGAAGAGTTAATAGATAAGGTTCTTGCTAATTATTTGATTAACAAAAACACGAATACTTCAAAAGAATCATCTTCAAAAAACAGAAATAAGAACTAGTTGTTATGGCAAACACCACAAAAGATCAACATGATATATTATTTAAGTTGAATATTCATGCGCTTAACCCAATGCAAATAGAGGCTATTTCTGTGATTGAAAATACCACCAACACTATTCTTCTTTCACCTACAGGAACTGGTAAGACATTGGCTTTCTTATTACCAATTATCAAAATTCTTGATCCAAATTGTAGTGACGTTCAGGCCCTAATAATTGTACCTTCTAGAGAATTAGCGATTCAAATTGAACAAGTTATTCGAAATATGGGGTCTGGTTTTAAGGCAAATGCAGTTTATGGCGGTAGACCAATGTCGAAAGATAAAATTGAAATAAAGCATACACCTGCTATTTTAATTGGGACGCCAGGAAGAATTGCTGATCATTTTAGTAACAATCGATTTTCTTTAAAAAATATAAAATCCTTAATTTTAGATGAATTCGACAAATCACTAGAAGATGGCTTTGAAGTTGAAATGAGAGATATAATCAATCAACTACCTCATATCAATAAACGAGTACTCACTTCTGCAACCAAAACATTAAAAGTCCCAGATTTTGTTCGTTTAAACCTCCCAACTACTATAAACTATTTACAAGAAAAAATAGCTTCCAAACTAGATATTAAAACTGTATTATCCACCTCTAAAACCAAATTACCTAGTCTTTTAGAACTCCTCCAATTTTTAGGAAATCAAAACGGAATTATATTCTGTAATTTAAGAGAGAGTATTGAACAGGTGAGTAATTTTTTAAATCGAAATAAGATAAACCACAGCTGTTTTTCTGGAAGAATGGATCAAAAAGAAAGAGAGCGCGCTTTAATTAAATTCCGAAATGGAACCCATCGAGTTTTAATTGCTACTGATCTGGCTTCTAGAGGTCTTGATATTCCAGAATTACAATTCATCATTCATTTTGAAATGCCTAGGGCTGAAGAAGAATTCACACATAGAAACGGAAGAGCTGCTAGAGTCAATTCTAAAGGAACTGCCTATATTTTAAAAAAAGAGAATGAAGAATTAGCCTTGTATGTGAAAAACGCAAAAGGTATTGATATTTCAAAAAAGCCAATTCATAAACCACAATTTTGGGAAACATTATTTATCTCTGGCGGGAGAAAAGACAAAATCTCAAAAGGTGATATTGCAGGATTATTTTTTAAACAAGGGTTGATTACTAAAGATCAACTCGGATATATTGAGTTAAAACAAGATTGTGCGTTTATTGCTGTTCCTAAAGCAATTGCTTCGGAACTAATTAATAAACTAAACAACACTCGCCTTAAAAAGAAAAAAATTAGAGTAACCTTATTGTGAAAATAAAATAGATTTAGCAATACCCTCCTACTGTTTTTATTGAAACCATAAATTCCTGGTAAAATTTAAAATGAACTTGTTAAAATCGCTATGAAAGATTCTATCCCCATAAAATAATTGCCTAAACGTAAATTTTCATTTGGACTGTGCTGGTTATTATCTAAATTAACCGTGGGAACTCCAATAGCTG
>JABGXI010000043.1:0-11964 GCA_018675855.1 Flavobacteriaceae bacterium
TAATAGTTACAGTTGTTAAATCTTCTTGTTGATCAGTTTTTGAATCTTTACCTTGAACTAAAACACCATTTAAGCAGGTTCGTATTACTCTGTTTGGAAACTCTATCTGTTTTTGGATAAGAATTATTCTATTTTTCTTTTGTTTTAATAACTCCAGTGCTTCATTCTCATAACCCGGTGAAATAATAACTTCACAAAAAAGTGAGTGAATTAATGAAGCCGTATCCAAATCAATTATTTTATTACTAATTAAAACACCACCAAAAGCTGAGACGGGATCTCCCGCAAGCGCATCTTTATATGCGTTTACTAATGTGTCGCGAACTGCGAAACCACAAGCATTATTGTGTTTCAAAATACCAAAAGCTGGTTTTCCCTCATAAAACTCAAGCATTAGATTTACTGCCGCATCAATATCTAAGAGGTTGTTATATGAAATTTCTTTACCATGTAAGTGTTCTAATAATTCATTTAAAGGACCAAAAAAGCGCCCTTCTTGATGAGGATTCTCACCATAACGCAAAATTTGTGATTTACTAATACTCAACTTTAATCTATCTTTTTTTTCATTAAAATGATTGAAAATGGCAGTGTCGTAATGTGAAGAAGTATGGAATGCTTTAACCGCATATTCTTTTCGCTCTTTTTGAGATGGAGCTCCTTGAGCGTTTAAATACAGCGCTATAAAAGAAGCATAGTCTTCTTTGTCTGAAATACAGAAAACATGATTAAAATTTTTGGCAGCGGCACGAATCAAGGCAATTCCTCCAATGTCTATTTTTTCTATAATTTCACTTTCAGCAGCATTTCCAGCTACTGTTTTTTCGAAAGGATATAAATCAACAATGACTAAATCAAATGAAGGTATTTCATGGGTTTTCATTTCTGCTTTATCTGAATCAACATCAGCTCTATTTAAAATTCCTCCAAATACTTTTGGGTGGAGTGTTTTTACTCTTCCCCCTAAAATAGACGGATACCCTGTTGTGTTTTCTATTGCATTAACCTCATGTCCAAGACTTCTAATAAAAGTTTCTGTTCCCCCCGTTGAGTATAAGGTCACATTGTTTGCAGCAAGTTTTTCTATAAGTGGCTCCAATCCGGTTTTGTCAAAAACAGAAATAAGTGCTGAGGTTATTTTTTTTGAATCCATAATCGTATTAAAGATATAAGAGTGAAGTATTATAGGTTTTTGAAATCAGGGCACAAACAGTCTCAAGGAAAATAGAGTCTTTGTTGGTAAAGGGATCTGTTTTTTTAGAGTCAATATCTATTTGTCCAATATTTTTTCCTTTCAAAAAGAGTGGAATGACAATTTCAGAACGAACATCAATACTACATGCCAAATAATTGTCTTGGGCTAATACATCAGGAACTACAAAATTTTCATTTGAAACAGCTACTTGACCACAAATTCCTTTTCCAAATGGAATTTCAGTATGTTCTACAGGGTCTCCAGAAAAAGCTTTTAAATTAAGTGTTTGTTTCTTTAAGTTAGCAAAATAAAACCCAACCCAGTCATAGTGTTCTATATGTTTTCTTAAAATGGAACATACTTTTTCCAGTCCCATAAGAGTAGGGACGTTCGTTTTCAGTAATACTGAAACTTCTGAAAGTGCTTTTGAAAAATCTACTTGAAACATAATTATAACAAAAGTAAGTAATATGCTCTATATATCAGGGTTTTGTAACTTTGTTTTAGTTATTTTTTTAGTTTAAATAAAAACGGGATAGGTCCCTTATACAGAGGTTTTAGAAAATTAATTATATCACCCAAATGGTTTGAGAAATGGAATTCGCCTAGTCTATTATTTTACTTATTGATTAAAGTATTACCTTTACATCATGAAAATGAAACATTTAACAAGTCTTTTTTTAGCTTTTTTGATCTTCGGATCTAGGGCAGGCTTTGCACTAAATGTTCATTATTGTGGTTCAAAAGCTGCAATTATTTCTTTGGCTCAAAATCCATCTAATTGTGGAATGATAAAGTCCTTAGTAAAAGAATCTTCCACTAAAACAGTGTTATCAAAAACACCTTGTTGTAAAGATGCAACCTTTCTTTTTCAAAATGACGAACCTGAAAATATACAGTTTGAAACGGTTGATGTTATAGCTACTTTATTTTCAATACTTCCTTGGAATGATTTTTCAGTAAATATTCCTCCTGTTTTATTGCTAATTGAAGAATTGAATTGGAACCCACCCCCCCCTCAAAAAAACCAACTCATTTTGTTAAAGCATTCCTTTGTGTACTATGGCTAGTAATTGTTTTTCATCCTTTGAATTACATCACTGACTAATTTTATACACTTAAAATGAAAAAACTTACTATTTTATTTATTGCCATTTTTGGCTTTATAGCCCAAGCACAAGAATATTTTACGGGAACTATTCTTGTTGAAGAAGGCGAAAATTCTCTCCCGTTGGAAGGCGCTAATGTTTATTGGTTGGGAACACAAACAGGCACCATAACTAATCAAAAAGGCACGTTTTCACTACCTTTTACTGGAGTAAATCAAAAGCTTGTTATTAGCTATATTGGGTTTAAATCGGATACGTTATCCATTAATGATAATATAGCAATCAGGCACTTTCTTTCTACTAACACTTCAGATGCACTTGATGAAGTTACCCTTACTCAAAGACGAAAAGCGATTCAAAAGGCTTATTTTGAAACTCAGAATATAATTAATGTTAATAGTGCCGAACTATTAAAAGCAGCTTGCTGTAATCTTTCTGAAAGCTTTGAAACGAATCCTTCTATCGATGTAAATTTTTCGGATGCTTTGACCGGTACCAAACAGATTAAAATGCTGGGCTTAACAAGTCCATATCTCCTGATAACTGAAGAAAACATTCCAATGGTACGTGGTGCATCTCAGGCTTATGGGCTCACGTTTACTCCAGGCACCTGGATTGAAAGTATTCAAATAACAAAGGGGGTGGGGAGTGTTGTCAATGGTTTTGAAAGCATTGCTGGACAAATTAATACCGAAATAAAAAAACCTTTCTCTGATGTACCCTTGTTTTTTAATTTTTTCACTTCAGCAAATGGAAGGCAAGAACTTAATACACACGGAAACTTCAAAGTAAATGATAAATGGAGTACAGGAATATTTATTCATGGAAATCAACGCACTAATAAAGTGGATCGGAACAATGATTCCTTTTTGGATGTTCCTTTGGCTAAGCAAGTAAATATTTTAAATCGTTGGCAATATACCGATGCTCAAAAAGGATTGGTAAGTTTTGGAAGTTTCAGATGGATGAAAGATGATAAGCAAATTGGGGCTGTTGGATTTTCTTCAACTTCAGACAGAAATAGTACCGCTCTTTGGGGAAGTGAAATCAGTACAGCAAGGTTTGATAGTTCTTTAAAAGTAGGATATGTTTTTCCTGAAGCACCATATCAAAGTTTTGGTTTTCAATCGGCATACAGCAATCATAAACAAGAAGCTTATTATGGATTTAGGCAGTATGATATAAATCATGAAAGTTTTTATGCAAATCTTTTATTCAACTCTATTATAGGAAATACTAAAAACAAGTTTAAAGCAGGAATTAATTTTTCATATGATCAATACATAGAAGCTGTTGACACTTTTAATTTTAATAGGGCTGATAATTCTGCAGGAGCCTTTTTTGAATATAGTTATGATAATTTGGAAAACTTTAGTTTGGTGAGTGGAGTTCGTTTTGACACACATAATCGCTTAGGAAATTTTATTACTCCAAGAGTTCATATTCGTTATCTGCCTAAAGAAAATATTATTATAAGAGCTTCTGTTGGGAATGGTCGTAAAGCGGCCAATATTTTTGCAGAAAATCAAACTCTTTTTGGCACAAATCGAATAATTTCAATCACTCAAAATGGGGGTGATATTTATGGACTTAATCCGGAAAAAGCATGGAATTATGGGGTTAGTATAAGGAAAATATTCTCTCTATGGGGAGGAAATGGTGATATTACTGCTGATTACTATGTAACTGACTTTACAGATCAAGTAGTAGTGGACTGGGAAGAAAAAGGGAGGATATCTTTTTATAATTTAAACGGAAAAAGCAGGGCCAATAGTTTTCAACTCGCACTTGATTATTCGCCTTTTAAAGCACTTAATTTTCGTTTTGCCTATAAAAACTATGATGTAAAAACAACCTATAATTCCGGATTCTTGCAACGACCCCTTCAGGCTAAACACATATTTTTTGGAAATATAGGCTGGGAAACAGATCGCTCTATAAAAGGAGGTCAGTGGCGATGGGATTTAACCTTTCATGCCGTTGGAGAGCAACGTCTTGTGGATACAATTCGAGATTTAAGGAACTCCTACGCCCCAGCTTATGGGCTATGGAATAGTCAGTTGACACGTGCTTTTTCTCAAAAATTTGAAATATACACTGGGGTAGAAAATCTAGGAAATTATACTCAAAAAAACCCTATTGTAGGGGTAGATGATCCTTTTGGAATTAATTTTGATTCAGCCCAAGTATATGCACCAATTTTTGGAAGAATGCTTTATGCTGGCTTACGTTGGAATTTATAACTATTTTTACTGAATAAATTAATCTGAATTTTAGATCATGAAAAAAATACTACTAATAATGTTAATTACTCTTCCGCTAGCATTGTCTGGACAAAGCAAAGGAAAGAAAAATATTAAAGCCACTTTTGAAGTTAGTGGTAATTGCGAAATGTGTCAGAATAGGATTCAAAAGGCTGCCTTTAGTGTTAAGGGTGTTAAAATGGCAAATTGGGATATCCCTAGCCATTTAATATCGGTAATTTATGATAGCAATAAAATTTCACTCGATTCACTTCAACATACCATTGCTTTAGCGGGACATGATACTCCCTTAGTAAAGGCAATTGAGACTACGTACGATAAACTGCCAATGTGTTGTTTGTATGAGCGAATGACTATTGTCAAAAATTAAAACATAAAAAAACCCGCCTATAGCGGGTTTTTTTATATCAATGAATATTACATCATTCCTGGCATACCTCCACCCATTGGAGGTGCAGCTGGGGCTTCTTCTTTAATATCAATTAAAGCACATTCTGTAGTCAAGATCATTCCAGAAACAGAAGCTGCATTTTCAAGGGCAACTCGGGTAACTTTTTTAGGATCAATTATACCAGCTTTCAACATATCAACGTAGGTGCCATCTTTAGCATTATAGCCAAAGTTGTCTTTCCCTTCAGAAACTTTAGAAACTACCACAGAACCTTCACCACCTGAATTTTCAACAATAATTCTAAGCGGCGCCTCTAGAGCTTTGTTTATAATTTCAATACCTGTTGCTTCATCCGCATTATTCGCTTTAATAGATCCTAACACTTTTTTAGCATTTAAAAGCGCAACACCTCCACCAGCTACTATTCCTTCTTCCACAGCGGCGCGCGTTGCATGTAAAGCATCATCTACACGATCCTTTTTTTCTTTCATTTCAACTTCAGAAGGTGCACCCACATAAAGTACTGCAACACCACCAGAAAGCTTAGCTAAACGTTCTTGTAATTTTTCTTTATCGTAATCAGAAGTACTCACTTCAATTTGCGCTTTTATTTGATTAACACGAGCTTGAATTTCTTCAGCAGATCCACTACCATTAACAACAGTAGTATTGTCTTTATCAATCATTACTTTTTCTGCAGTACCCAACATTTCTAACGTAGTATTTTCTAATGTAAAACCGCGTTCTTCTGAAATTACAGTACCACCAGTCAAAATTGCGATGTCTTCAAGCATTGCTTTTCTTCTATCGCCAAATCCAGGTGCTTTAACCGCTGCAATTTTAAGTGCACCACGGAGTTTATTAACAACCAAAGTAGCTAGGGCTTCACCGTCTACATCTTCTGCAATAATAATTAGAGGCTTTCCTGTTTGAGCTACTGGCTCTATAACAGGGAGCAAGTCTTTCATTGTAGAAATTTTTTTATCGTATAATAAAATGTATGGTGACTCAAGGTCAGCTAGCATTTTTTCTGAATCAGTCACAAAATAAGGTGATAGATATCCACGATCAAATTGCATTCCTTCAACTACATCTACGTAGGTTTCCGTTCCTTTTGCTTCTTCAACAGTAATGACTCCTTCTTTACCTACTTTTTCAAAAGCCTCTGTAATTAATCCCCCAATTGTTGGGTCGTTATTAGCCGAAATACTAGCAACTTGATTGATTTTTTCTGAAGAATCACCCACAGAAACAGCTTGTTTTTTAAGGGTATTCACAATAGCTTCTACCGCTTTGTCAATCCCTCTTTTAAGATCAAGTGGATTTGCGCCAGCTGCTACATTTTTAAGACCTTCTTTTACGATAGCTTGTGCTAATATTGTAGCTGTAGTAGTTCCATCTCCAGCAAGATCATTGGTTCTAGAAGCCACTTCTTTAACCATTTGGGCTCCCATATTTTCAAGGGCATCTTCTAATTCAATTTCTTTGGCTACGGTAACACCATCTTTGGTTACTTGAGGTGCACCAAAAGATTTTCCAATAATTACATTTCTACCTTTGGGACCTAATGTTACTTTAACTGCATTTGCAAGAGCATCTACACCACGCTTGATGCCGTCTCTTGCTTCTATATCAAATTCTATTTTTTTTGCCATTTCTTTGTTTTTAAATGAATTAAACGATTGCGAATATGTCGCTTTCTTTCATGATTAGAAAATCTTTTCCTTCATGTTGTAGTTCGGTACCTGCATATTTACCATATAAAACTTGATTGCCAACAGCAACAGTAATAGGGTTATCTTTTGTGCCTGATCCTACAGCTACAACTGTTCCTTTTTGAGGCTTTTCTTTTGCAGTATCTGGAATGTAAAGACCAGATGAAGTTTTAGTTTCAGCAGCAGCTGGTTCAATTAGAACTCTATCTGCTAGGGGTTTAATATTTATTTTACTCATCATTAATTTTTTTATTTTTATTTATTTCAGAAATCATGCCACCGCATTGTATACTGACAATTTTAAAATTAAAATGTCAGCTTGTCAGTTTAAGAATGTTTATTGGAGCGTATTAGTTATTTGCAGGAATCTCTGGAATCTCTGGAATCTCTGGAATTTCTTCATATGCTTTCTCTGTACTTTCCGGAAGTGTTTCTGGAATTGACTGTTGTATGGGGTTATCTTGCAATAGCTTTGAATCAGAAACACTAGTTCCTGAAGAAAGACTAACGTTAGACATTAAAATTAAAATTAAAAGCAAAGAGGCAAGTATCCATGTGCTTCTGTCCAAAAAATCTGAAGTTTTTTGAACACCACCTACTTGTTGTGAACCACCACCACCAAAAGAAGAAGAAAGCCCTCCGCCTTTAGGATTTTGAACCATAACAACCAACACTAGAAGGAAGCAAACAACAATAATAAGGGCAATAAATATAGTGAATGTACTCATTGGGTCAGTCTTTCAGTTTTTGTAATCTTTTAATTTCTTTTGTTTGGTCTGCAAAGAAACTATTTTTTTCTGGATATTTCAAACCTAATATTTGATAGGCTTGAAGTGCTTTAGTATATCTTTTTTGTTTAACAAAAACTTTAGCTAAAGTTTCAGTCATTAATTCATCAGAAGATGTCCAACTTATTTCACTTAAATCAATATTATTTTTCGAGTTCTTGTCGGGGACAATTTTTTGAGTATTGGCAATAAAGCTATCAATGAGCTTAAATTTATCTTCTAATGTTGGTTTATTGTTTTTTAATATTTTTTTTGTTTTTAAGAAGTAAGCCCAATCTGCGAAAGTTAAGAATTCTGGTGTATTTTCAGTTTCTTGAAATTCTGAGACTTTTTTTGTTTTTTTTATGCTAGAATCTGTAGTTTTCTTTAATTTATTTTTTTTAGGTTCTTGGAGTTGTGTATTTATTTTTAAAATCGAATGACTATTTTTAATGCCAAGAGATAATTTCTCTTGATCTTTAATAAAGTCATATAAAAGTTTTCGGTCATATGTAGCGATTGCGGTATGCGAAAGCTGCCTGTCAAAAGCTTCAGATTTTTGTTCTTGTAATGCTTTCAGGAAATATGTTCTTACTAAATGAAAATCAGGATAAAGCTCAAGAATATTTTCAAGTGCTTCAAGTTGTTTTTTGCTTGAAAAGTCAAAGTTTTCTAATGTCTTAAAAAGGGAAATAGGGTCTTTAATTACCATTTAGCTAAAGTATCATTAAATATATCTTGTGTAATTCTATCAAAGATTTCTTTGTGTGCCGCATCCTTAACATCATATACTTGCAGTCCTGCTGGAAAATCATAAAAGAAAGAATACGTTTTGTTGTAATCATCCTCTTCTTTTTTTATGTTTATAAAACGAAAAGCTATCGACATTTTTAATCGGTTTTGAGCAGCTGTTATTTTTGCAGTAGCTGACATTGGTGTTACGCTATATTCTGTGATTTCTCCTTCATAAATTAATTGGCCATCAGTAGTTACTAGATCTAGGTTAGTTTGATTCATGATTAAATCTTGAAGGGCAACAGTAAACTCATTATCTAAGCCTGGCTCTACGGTAGATCCAGGTCTATTACCTGCTTTATTCTCAAAGAAATTTACCTGAAAAGTTGTCACTCCTGCAGGAATGGAAGCACCTGTGAAGGAATAAATCCCACAAGAACCTACTAAAATTAACATAAATAGAAGGAATACAAGCTTTAGATTATTCTGTTTCAAGGTCATTGAGATCATATTGTTTTATTTTACGATAAAGTGTTCGCTCTGAGATACCTAACTCTTTTGAAGCCAGTTTACGTTTCCCATTGCTTCTCATTAAAGCTTGTTTAATCATTTCTATTTCTTTCGCTTGAAGAGAAAGAGGTTCCTCTTCTTCAATTGTTTCGGCATATGAATATTTATCCATAGCTTCTACTTGAGAAATCTTTGAAGTTTCTGCTTGGAATGGAAGAGCATCATATGAAGAAGACATTTCTTCTTCTTTTCGATCCGTTTCTTTTCCATAAATTTTATCTATCAATCCTTGATTTTTTTCCTGAACAACTTCAGAGGTCTCATTATTCATTAGGTCAAGAGTTAACTTTTTCAAGTCATTTAAATCATTTTTCATATCAAAAAGTACTTTATATAAGATTTCACGTTCTGAAGAAAAATCACTTTCACTTGCTTTTTTACCCATTAAAGCCGGGGTCTTTGAACCGTTATCTGGTAAATACATACGAATCATCGCTGCATTAATATTCCTTTCTTTTTCTAATACAGATAACTGCTCTGCAACGTTCCTTAACTGTCTAATATTTCCATTCCAACGATATTCTTTTAAAAGAGCTTGGGCATGTTCATCAAGTTTTAAGGCAGGCATTTGGTATTTTTGAGCAAAATCAGAGGCGAATTTTCTAAATAAAAGTACAATGTCTTCTTTTCGCTCACGTAGAGGGGGTAGGCTAATTTCAACTGTGCTAAGGCGGTAGTATAAATCCTCCCTAAACTTCTCTTTTTGGATAGCATCCATCATATTAACATTGGTAGCTGCTACTATTCTTACATTTGTTTTTTGGGCGATAGATGAACCTACCTTAATAAACTCTCCAGTTTCAAGCACTCTCAGTAAGCGAACTTGAGTGGGGAGTGGAAGTTCTCCTACTTCATCTAAAAAAATAGTGCCCCCATCAGCTACCTCAAAATACCCTAATCGGGTTTGGGTTGCTCCCGTAAAGGCTCCTTTTTCATGACCAAAAAGCTCACTGTCAATAGTTCCCTCAGGAATAGCCCCACAGTTTACTGCAATATATTTTGAGTGTTTTCTATGTGAATACTGGTGTATTATTTTAGGAATATTTTCTTTTCCTACCCCACTTTCTCCAATAACCAACACAGATATATCAGTTCCAGAAACGCGCATTGATTTCTCCAGAGCTCTGTTGAGGCCTAAGTTATTTCCAATAATTCCGAAACGTTGTTTAATACTTTGTAATGAATCCATAATTAAACGCTTTTAGAGTATCCAACAGCATTCCCAATAAGGGTTGCAGAGGTACATTTTTCAATTTTAACATCTACAAAATCTCCAATATGATAGTGTTCTTTTGGAAAAACAACAACAGTATTTTTAGCTGTTTTACCACTCCATTGGATTTTAGATTTTTTAGAAACCTTTTCAATTAATACACAAACTGTTTTACCAATATTTTGTAAAGTTCTAAAATTACTATGCTCTCTTTGTTTTGAAATGATTTCACTAAGTCTCCTCTGCTTAATTTTTTCGGGTACGTCATCCTTGATTTTTTTTGCTGCCATTGTACCGGGTCTCTCAGAATATGAATACATAAAGCCGTAGTCGTATTTTACGTAGTCTAAAAGGTCTAATGTGTCCTGGTGATCTTGTTCTGTTTCTGATGGGAATCCGGCAATCATATCGTGAGAAATTCCACAATCAGGAAGTATAGAACGAATGGAATTTATGAGACTGAAATACTCTTCACGCGTGTGTTGACGATTCATTTTTTTTAAAATGCTGTTACTACCCGATTGAACAGGAAGGTGAAAGGCATTACAGATATTATTGTATTTGGCTACAACTTTTAATACGTCAATAGACATGTCCTGAGGATTTGATGTTGAAAATCTAATTCTCATTTTTGGTTGAGCTTTAGCTACAAGTGTTAATAAATCTTCAAAACGTAAAGCTGTTTTTTGCTGTAATGATGTTGCGTTTTTAAAATCTTTTTTTAGTCCTCCTCCATACCATAAATAACTATCTACATTTTGCCCAAGAAGAGTAATTTCTTTATAATTTTTAGCTTCTAATGCCCTTATTTCTTCCAAAATACTTTTCGGATCTCTACTGCGCTCTCTTCCCCGAGTGAATGGTACTACACAGAAAGTGCACATATTATCACAGCCACGAGTAATAGAAACAAATGCAGAAACACCATTTGAATTTAGTCTAACAGGAATAATGTCACCGTAGGTTTCATCTTTTGATAATAAGACATTAACAGCTTCTTTTTTGCTAGCCACATCTTTAAGTAGGTTTGGAATATCTTTATAAGCATCAGGTCCAACTACTAAGTCAACTATCTTTTCTTCTTTAAGGAATTTATGTTTTAGGCGTTCTGCCATACAGCCTAAAACTCCCACTGTCATTTCTGATTTTTTTATTTTAAGTGAATTAAAGTATTCTAATCTTTTACGAACTGTTAGTTCTGCTTTTTCACGAATAGCACAAGTATTTACCAAAACTAGTGAAGCTTCCTCCAGGACCTCTGTTATTTTATAACCATCCTCATTTAGTATAGACGCCACAATCTCGCTATCTGCAAAGTTCATTTGACAACCATAGCTTTCTAAATATACTCTTTTTGTATCTGTATTTTTTATTTTAACTTCTTGATTAGCATATACTTCACCGTTAAACTGGTTTGGATTTTTATGTGGGGAATCTGACAATCCCCTATTTTCCTTAATACTTACTGTTTTGGTTTTCAATACTTTATTTTTTTATAGATTTCTATGGGACGAAACCTTACAATTTATTTTTATTGCTTTTTAATTTTCTCCTAACTATGATTAAAGAATCACACAAAGATAAGGAATTACAGACAAAGTGTCATGTATAAAAGATAAACTCCTTATCAAAAAAATACACTGATCATAAAATCATTACATTAGAAAATAAATTCAAATCATTCTATGAAAAATTTGATTTTTATGAGTTGTTTTATTTTGTTTTTGGGGTGTAATTTAAGTGTTTCTAGAAACGAAAAGTTTTCTGATATAGATTCTCTTCAGCTTAAAACTTCTTTCGTAGATTTAAAAAATAAAAAAGTCGATTTGACATCCTACGAGGGAAAGAAAATCGTCATTAATCATTGGGCTACATGGTGTGGCCCATGCATAAAAGAAATGCCAGGAATAGAAAGGGCTCAAAAGATTTTAAAAAATTATGACTATATATTTCTGTTAGTTTCTGATGAAAAAGTTTCAAAAATATCTGAGTTTAAAAATGACAA
>JABGXI010000044.1:0-19455 GCA_018675855.1 Flavobacteriaceae bacterium
AAGGCAGGAATCACTGAAGTTAAATTTGACCGAGGAGGCTATTTATATCATGGAAGAGTCAAAGCTCTTGCAGATGGTGCTCGTGAAGGTGGATTAAAATTTTAATTAGAATATGTATCAAGATTATAAAAACGTAGAATTAGTAAAACCTGCAGGGTTAGACTTAAAAGATCGTCTTGTTGGCGTTCAACGAGTAACTAAAGTCACTAAGGGTGGACGTGCTTTTGGTTTTTCTGCCATTGTGGTAGTAGGTGATGAAAATGGAGTTGTTGGACAAGGTCTAGGAAAATCCAAAGAGGTTGCTGAAGCAATTGCAAAAGCGATTGAAGATGCCAAGAAAAACTTGGTTCGTATTCCTATTAACAAGGGAACGTTACCTCATGAGCAAAAAGGAAAGTATGGTGGAGCACGTGTGTTCTTGAAGCCTGCTTCTGAAGGTACTGGAGTAATCGCAGGAGGTGCTGTTCGGGCTGTATTAGAGGCTGCGGGAGTTCACAACATACTCTCCAAATCACAAGGTTCATCTAACCCTCACAACGTTGTAAAAGCAACTTTCGATGCATTATTACAATTACGTAACCCACAACGTATTGCGGAACAAAGAGGTATTTCATTAGATAAAGTCTTTAACGGATAAGCGAATTAGTCATGTCACAAATAAAAGTAAAACAAGTAAAAAGTACTATAAAGCGTATACAAAACCAAAAGCGCACTCTTGAAGCATTAGGCTTAAGGGGTATAGGTAAAGAAGTTATACATGAGTCAACTCCAAACATTTTGGGAATGATAGCTAAAGTTCAACATTTAGTATTAGTAACCAAAGTATAAAAAACCATTATGAGTTTAGAAAATCTAACCCCTGCATCGGGATCAACAAAATCTGCTGGAAAACGCTTAGGAAGAGGACAAGCCTCTGGAAAAGGAGGGACAGCAGCTCGTGGTCATAATGGCCAAAAGTCTCGTTCAGGATATTCAAGGAAAATAGGTTTCGAAGGTGGACAAATGCCGCTACAACGTCGTGTACCTAAATTTGGATTTAAAAATATAAACCGAAAAGAATACCGTGCAATTAATATTGATACTGTTCAAGATTTATTGACAGATAAAAAAGTCCTTAAAGAATTAACAATAGAATTACTAGTTGAGCTTCGTCTCGCTCATTCAAATGATCTTATTAAAATTTTAGGTAGAGGGAAATTAGATAGCCCAATAAAAGTAACTGCACATAAATTTTCAGCCTCAGCAAAAGCTGCTATTGAGGCTGCTGGAGGAGAAGCTGTAATCGTTTAATTTAATTCCGAATGAGAAAAGTTTTAGAAACACTTTATAACATTTATAAAATTGAAGAACTACGTGATCGTGTCGTTCTTACACTTGGGATGTTATTAGTCTATCGTCTTGGTGCTCAAGTAGTTTTACCTGGAATTGACCCTGTTCAATTAGCAGCTTTGAGTACCCGTACAGAAGGAGGGGGCCTATTAGGAATTTTAAATGCTTTTACAGGAGGAGCTTTTGCTAATGCGTCATTATTTGCTTTAGGAATTATGCCCTATATATCAGCTTCTATTGTTGTTCAGTTAATGGGAATTGCGGTTCCATATCTTCAAAAACTTCAAAAAGAAGGTGAAAGTGGACGTAAGAAAATTAATCAGATTACACGTTGGTTAACTATACTTATATGCATTGTACAAGCACCAGCTTATTTATACGGGTTAAGTGCTTTGGGTGTTCCTGAAAGTGCATTTATTTTAGGAAAAGGTCCTTTATTTATTATTTCTTCTGTAATTATACTTGTTACTGGAACAATATTTGCCATGTGGTTGGGAGAAAAAATTACAGATAAAGGAATTGGTAATGGTATTTCACTTTTAATAATGGTGGGTATTATTGCAACACTTCCTCTATCATTTACTCAAGAATTTGTGTCAAGAGTGTCTGAAAATAATGGTGGGTTAATGTTAATTCTTATTGAGTTAGTGTTGTGGATTGTTATTATACTTCTTTCCATTCTCTTAACACTTGCTGTTAGAAGAATTCCAGTACAATATGCAAGACGTGCAGCCGGTGGAGCCACTTCAGACCGATCTGCTTATGGATCACGCCAATACATACCTCTTAAGCTAAATGCCTCTGGAGTGATGCCTATTATTTTTGCGCAAGCAATCATGTTTGCACCTGCCGCTCTAGGTGGTGTCTTGGGTGATTCTGATACTGGACAGTGGTTACAGACTAATTTTTCAGATATTTTTGGTCTATGGTATAATATTTTATTTGCGGTACTTATTGTTATTTTCACTTATTTTTATACTGCAATTACGGTCCCTACTAATAAAATGTCAGATGACCTAAAACGTAGTGGAGGATTTGTTCCTGGTATTCGTCCTGGAAATGAAACTTCAGAATATTTAGATACTGTAATGTCACATATCACATTTCCCGGATCTTTATTTTTAGCAGGAATCGCAATTTTTCCTGCAATCGTAGTAAAACTTATAGGAATTCAGCAAGGATGGGCATTATTTTTTGGAGGCACTTCTCTTTTAATTATGGTAGGGGTTGCAATCGATACCATCCAGCAAGTAAATTCATATCTGTTAAATAGACATTATGACGGTTTAATGAAAACTGGAAAAACACGCAGAAACGTAAATTAATATATGGCTAAACAAGCAGCAATAGAACAAGAGGGTACCATTATTGAGGCATTATCAAATGCGATGTTCAGAGTAGAACTAGAAAATGGACATGTAGTAACCGCACATATTTCAGGTAAGATGCGATTACACTATATTAAATTATTACCTGGAGATAAAGTGAAATTAGAAATGAGTCCTTACGATTTAAGTAAAGCAAGGATAACCTTTAGATTTTAAAGTATAGATATGAAAGTAAGAGCATCATTAAAGAAACGCAGTGTAGACTGTCAGATAGTAAGACGTAAAGGACGCCTTTATGTTATCAATAAAAAAAATCCTAGATTCAAACAAAGACAAGGTTAAATTATGGCTAGAATATCAGGAGTAGACATTCCCAAGCAAAAAAGAGGAGTTATTTCCCTAACATACATTTTCGGTATCGGTAGAAGCCGTGCCCAAAATATTTTGGAAGCCGCCAAGGTTGAAGAAAATAAGAAAGTAGCTGACTGGACAGATGACGAAACAGGTCGTATTCGTGATGCTGTTAGTAGTTTCAAAATTGAAGGTGAGTTACGTTCAGAAGTTCAACTAAATATTAAACGTTTAATGGATATTGGTTGTTACAGAGGAATTCGTCACAGGGTGGGACTTCCTCTAAGGGGGCAACATACAAAAAACAACTCTCGTACTCGTAAAGGGAAACGAAAGACTGTAGCAAATAAAAAGAAAGCAACTAAATAATAGTTTGTAATTATGGCTAAAACAGCAAGTAAGAAAAGAAAAGTAATTGTAGAATCTATTGGAGAAGCTCATGTAACAGCTTCATTCAATAATATCATTATTTCACTGACAAATGCTAAAGGAGAAGTTATTTCTTGGTCATCTGCAGGAAAGATGGGCTTCAGAGGTTCTAAAAAGAACACCCCTTACGCAGCACAAACTGCTGCAGAGGATTGTGCTAAAGTAGCTCAAGAAGCGGGATTACGTAAGGTAAAAGTATTTGTGAAGGGTCCAGGAAATGGACGTGAATCGGCTATACGTACTCTACACAACAATGGTATTGAAGTAATGGAAATTATTGATGTAACTCCACTACCACATAATGGATGTAGACCTCCCAAACGAAGAAGAGTATAACTAATTAATATCAAGAATTAATAATGCGCTATCGAAGGAAATGACCTTAATTCATAGCAATTAATTCTACTTAAAACCAACAAAAATGGCAAGATATACTGGTCCAAAAACTAAAATTGCTCGAAAATTTGGCGAGCCTATTTTCGGAGATGATAAATCTTTCGAAAAAAGAAATTACCCTCCTGGGCAGCACGGAAATGCTAGACGTAGAGGGAAAAAATCTGAATATGCTGTTCAGCTTATGGAAAAACAGAAAGCTAAATTTACATATGGTATTTTAGAACGTCAATTCCGTAATCTTTTTGAAAAAGCAAGTCGTAGCAAAGGAGTTACAGGTGAAGCCTTACTTCAATTATGTGAATCTCGTTTAGATAATGTTGTTTTTCGATTAGGCTTATCTCCCACAAGAAGTGGTGCTCGTCAACTAGTATCTCATCGTCATATTACAATAAACGGATCTATTTTAAACATTCCTTCTTATCAAGTAAAAGTTGGAGATATTATTGGAGTTCGCGAAAAATCTAAATCCCTTAATATTATTGTTGAGGCTAAAGGAAAAGACGTATCGGCTTATGAATGGTTGAGCTGGAACAAGGATCAATTACAAGGTACTTTTATAACAGTTCCTGAACGTCTCCAAATACCAGAGAACATTAAAGAACAGTTAATAGTAGAATTATATTCTAAATAAGCAAAATAAAACATATTATGGCAATATTGAATTTTCAAAAACCAGACAAAGTAATTATGATCGATTCATCCGAATTCGAAGGCAAATTTGAATTTCGCCCTCTCGAGCCAGGATATGGATTGACTGTTGGAAATGCATTAAGACGTGTGCTATTATCGTCTTTAGAAGGTTTCGCAATTACTTCTCTCAAAATGGATAACGTAGAACATGAATTTTCTACCATTTCTGGAGTAGTTGAAGACGTAACTGAAATTATTCTAAATCTTAAACAAATTCGTTTTAAGCGTCAAATTGAAGAAACAGATGAAGAAAAAGTAGTCATTACTATTGGTAGTCAAGACCAGCTAAAAGCTGCTGACTTACAAAAGTTTATTTCAGGGTTTCAAGTTTTAAATCCTGATTTAATAATCTGTAACCTTGAAAAAAGTGTTCAATTAAATATGGAGATCACCATAGAAAAAGGACGTGGTTATGTTCCTGCAGAGGAAAATAAAAATTCTAATACTGAATTGGGAGTGATTGCAATTGATTCTATTTTTACACCAATAAAAAATGTAAAATATAATATTGAAAACTTTCGTGTAGAGCAAAAGACTGATTACGAGAAACTAATTTTTGAAATAATTACTGACGGTTCTATTCATCCAAAAGATGCACTTACCGAAGCTGCAAAAACATTAATTCATCACTTTTTATTATTCTCTGATGAGCGAATTACACTCGAGGCAGATGAGATTGCTCAAACGGAAACTTATGATGAGGAATCTTTGCATATGCGCCAATTATTAAAAACGAAACTTGTAGATATGGACTTGTCTGTGCGGGCATTAAATTGTTTGAAAGCTGCAGAAGTCGAGACGCTTGGAGATTTAGTTTCTTTTAATAAAAATGATTTAATGAAGTTTCGAAACTTTGGTAAAAAATCATTGACTGAGTTAGAAGAATTGGTTGTATTAAAAGGACTTTCTTTTGGAATGGACCTTGCCAAATACAAACTAGATAAGGATTAATTCACATTTTTAAATAAGAAAAATGAGACACGGAAAAAAAGTAATGCATTTAGGGCGTAAAACTGCTCACAGAAAATCAATGCTCTCTAATATGGCTTGTTCATTAATTGAACACAAACGTATAAATACAACTGTAACTAAAGCAAAAGCTCTGAAGCAATTTGTAGAACCTATTATTACTAAAGCTAAATCTGATACTACACACAACAGAAGGTTAGTGTTTAGTTCACTTCGTGATAAAGAATCAGTTACAGAATTATTTAGAGATGTTGCCACAAAAGTTGGTGATCGTCCTGGAGGATATACTCGTATTATTAAGTTAGGAAATAGACTGGGTGATAATGCATCTATGGCAATGATTGAGCTTGTAGATTATAACGAAGTATATAAATCTGAAGCTACAGAGAAAAAGAAAACACGTCGACGTGGTGGAAAAGTTAAAACTACAGCCAGTGAAACTGTAATTGAAGTTAAAGAAGAGAAAGCTCCAGTTACTGAGGAAGCTAATACTGAGATTGACACTAAAAAGGATGAGGATATTGAAGATGCAAAATAATTTAATTCATATTATTATTTTTTCTTAATACATAAAAGGATAAACGTTTTAGTTTATCCTTTTTTTTGATTTATTTTGTAATTAAAACCATGGAATACAGATTTAGAAAAGAAGCTTTTGTTCTGCTCGCAGATGGCACCCAATTTTTTGGCAAATCCATTGGTATTGAAGGGAGTGCTTATGGTGAAATATGTTTTAATACTGGAATGACCGGTTATCAAGAAATATTTACTGATCCTTCATATTTTGGACAGTTAATGGTTACAACCAATACTCATGTTGGAAATTATGGAATTTTAGAAGAGGAATCGCAATCTGAACATATCTCTATTGCAGGCCTAATATGTAAAGATTTTAGCTTTAATTATTCCAGACCTGGAGGAGAAGAATCTCTTTTCAATTATTTAGAAAAAAATAAGTTGGTCACTATATCAGATGTCGACACCAGGGCTTTAGTTAATTACATAAGAGAAAACGGAGCTATGAATGCAGTAATTTCAACTGAAACAGAACGTAAAGAAGAATTACTTAAAGAGCTTGCAGCAGCACCCAATATGAATGGACTTGAGCTTGCTTCCAAAGTTTCAACAAAAAAAACCTATACTCTCGGTAATTCTGATTCAGAAATCAAGATATCTGCTTTAGATCTAGGGATTAAGAAAAATATTTTACATAATATGGTTAAACGTGGAATGTATGTGAAAGTATTTCCCTACGATACTTCTTTTGAAACTATGGAATCATTCAAACCAGATGGATATTTTATATCAAATGGCCCAGGTGATCCAGAGCCTTTGAAGCAAGCTCAAGAATTAGTTAGAATTATTATAGAAAAAAACAAGCCTTTGTTTGGAATCTGTCTAGGACATCAAGTGATTGCCTTGGCAAATGGAATCTCTACTTTTAAAATGTTTAATGGCCATAGAGGTATTAATCATCCAGTGAAGAATTTATTAACAGGAAGAGGAGAAATTACTTCACAAAACCATGGTTTTACCGTAGATATTGAAGCTGCAGAAGCTCATCCTGATATAGAGATAACACACATACATTTAAATGATCAAACCCTCGCAGGACTTCGGATGAAAAGTAAAAATTGTTTTTCAGTACAATACCATCCTGAAGCGGGACCAGGACCTAACGATGCAACTTACCTGTTTGATATTTTCAAAGAAAACATTATTAAATCTAAAATAATTTAAATAAAAATGAGTATTATTATTAACGTACACGCAAGACAAATTTTTGACTCTAGAGGAAATCCAACCGTTGAAGTAGATATTATTACCGAAAATGGAATTTTAGGGAGAGCAGCAGTTCCTTCTGGAGCTTCAACTGGTGAGCATGAAGCTGTAGAACTTCGTGATGGAGGTAGTTCTTATATGGGTAAAGCTGTAGGTAAAGCTATAGATAATGTTAATAATTTAATTTCTCAAGAAATTATTGGTAGCTCTGTTTTTGATCAAGAACAACTTGACAAAGTAATGATTGATTTGGATGGGACACCAAATAAATCAAAATTAGGGGCTAATGCAATTTTAGGCGTTTCTTTAGCAATTGCCAAGGCCGCTGCTAACGAATTAGGCCTTCCGTTATATAGATATATAGGGGGTGTTAGCGCTAAAACATTACCTGTTCCTATGATGAATATTATTAACGGGGGATCGCATTCTGACGCTCCTATAGCATTTCAGGAATTTATGGTTATGCCAACGGGTGCAAAATCTTTTTCACACGCAATGCAAATTGGAACTGAAATTTTTCATCACCTTAAAAAAGTTCTTCATGACCGTGGCTTAAGTACTGCTGTTGGTGATGAAGGTGGATTTGCTCCTGTTTTAGAAGGAACAGAAGACGCTTTAGATACAATTATCAAAGCAATTAGTAATGCGGGATATAAAGCTGGAGAAGAAGTAATGATTGCTTTAGATTGCGCTGCTGCGGAATTCTTTAAAGACGGGGTTTATGATTATACTCTTTTTGAAGGTAAATCTGGTGTTAAAAGAACTTCAAAAGAGCAAGCTAGGTACTTAGCTGATCTAAGCAAAAAGTATCCAATCGTTTCTATTGAAGATGGTATGGATGAAAATGACTGGGATGGCTGGGAATCTTTAACCAAAATGGCAGGAGATCGTGTTCAACTAGTTGGTGATGATTTATTTGTAACTAATGTGAAAAGATTAAGTAAAGGAATTGAGAATGGAATTGCCAACTCTATTTTAATTAAAGTAAATCAAATTGGAACTCTTTCTGAAACCATTGCTGCTGTTGACATGGCCCACCGAGCTGGATACACATCTGTAATGTCTCATCGTTCTGGTGAAACAGAAGATAATACAATTGCAGATCTTGCAGTAGCCTTAAATACAGGACAAATTAAAACAGGTTCTGCTTCACGAAGTGATCGTATGGCAAAATATAATCAGTTACTTCGTATTGAAGAAGAATTAGATGCATTAGCTTATTTTCCTGGAAAAAAAGCATTTAACCATTAAGGTTAATATAATTGAATAGTTGCGTTCTTCCTTTACAAGAATACAATAATGTAATTCTACAATAAAAAACTAAAGTCTTAAGACTTAATGCAAATGGTATTTACTGCCATATAGAATTTAATATAAAACTAAGAATATGAGCGAATCAGTAAAACTTAGCTACAACAATCAAACCTTTGAATTTCCTTTAATTGAAGGTACAGAAAACGAAAAAGGTATTGACATTAAAACCCTCAGATCATTAACAGGATTGATTACCTATGATCCGGGATTCAAAAATACAGGATCGTGTAAAAGTTCTGTTACCTTTTTAAATGGTGAAGAAGGTATTTTAAGGTATCGAGGCTATTCCATCGAAGATTTATGCGATAGATCTAGTTTTATTGAGGTTGCTTTTTTATTAATTTTTGGCGAATTACCAAATAAGGAAGAGCTTGATCTTCTTAATAAAGAAATTAAAATTGACTCCTTAGTAGATGAAGACTTAAAGATGATTTTAAAAAGCTTCCCTAAGGCTGCTCATCCTATGGGTGTTCTTTCTTCTCTTACCTCAGCTTTAATTGCATTTAACCCTTCCTCTGTAGATGTTGACTCAGAACCAGATATGCGAGAAGCTATTATTATGTTACTGGCTAAATTTCCAATTTTAGCGTCGTGGACTCAAAGAAAAGTTAAAGGATTGCCATTGAATTATGCGAATACTTCCTTGTCTTATGTTGAGAATATTGCACATATGATGTTTAAACGTCCCCATGAAGAATATTCGCCAAGTCCGGTAGTTGTTTCTGCATTAAATAAATTATTAATTCTTCATGCCGAGCATGAACAAAATTGTTCAACTTCAACAGTACGGATTGTGGGATCTTCTCATGCTGGTTTATTTGCATCGGTATCTGCTGGTATTTCTGCACTTTGGGGTCCACTTCACGGAGGAGCAAACCAAGCAGTCATTGAAATGCTTGAGGCCATCCAAAAAGATGGTGGCGATACAAAAAAATATATGGCAAAGGCTAAAGATAAAAATGACCCTTTCCGTTTAATGGGATTTGGACATAGAGTTTATAAAAATTTCGACCCTCGAGCTAAGATTATTAAAAAAGCAGCTGATGAAGTTTTAGCTGAAATGGGAATCAACGACCCTATTTTGGATATAGCAAAAGACTTAGAAAAAGAAGCACTGAATGATCCTTACTTTATCGAACGAAAATTATATCCAAATGTTGATTTTTATTCTGGTATAATTTATCGTGCCTTAGATATTCCTACAGAAATGTTTACGGTTATGTTTGCTTTAGGGAGATTGCCAGGGTGGATTTCTCAATGGTTAGAAATGCGTAAAAATAATGAACCTATTGGACGTCCGCGTCAAATATATACTGGCTCTAGACACAGAGAACTATAGGTCATCTAAAGAGGGTGGTACTTGTAATGATTTTTGAGATCCTACCTTTTTAAAGAAGGCGTGATTTTTTTTTGTGTCTGCAAAAATTTTAATGTAATGTTTATCATTATATAAAGAATATTCTTTTGCTTTTCCCTTATATAGTTTGAGTTTATAATAAGGTATAATTAATCCATAGGTTTCTAAAAGACTTCTAAAGTGAACAATAATTCCTAAAGGTCTTAGCTCTAAGTTACAAGACTTTAAATTATTATCTAAAATCAGCAAGTTATGTATATCAATAGAAGCGCTATTAATCATTAATTTCTGTGATCCAATACCTCCTAATTTCCACCTTTGTTGCATTGAAAAAGGTTTTCCCACTGCCTTTTCTATCTTCCGTTTAATAGTGGGATTGTTATAAGATATATTTAGTAGCATATAGTAAAGATAAGGGTTTGTCAAACGAATGCATAATCAATTGATTATATTTATCTTTAACGTCAAATATTATCATGAACATCAATTACAGTAAGCATTTTTCACCTATTTTGAATGATTTTTTCCATTCTCAACATAATATCACTATTGAGAATTACGAATTTCAAAGCACCCGTAAAGAATTTCAAGGTGACTTAACTTTGGTTGTATTTCCGTTATTACGTCAGGTGAAGATGCGTCCTGAAGATTTAGCAAATACACTCGGAAATTTATTGTTAAATGAACATAAAGATATTCTAAGTTTTAATGTGGTTAAGGGATTTTTGAATCTCGTTTTAAGTGATGCTTTTTATGTAGAGCAGTTTTCAAAAATTCAGAATATTTCAAATTATGGTCACCAAGTCACTAATGATGTTTCACCAACTGTTATGGTTGAATTTTCATCACCAAACACAAATAAGCCCTTACACTTAGGTCATATAAGAAATAATGTTTTAGGATATTCAGTAGCTAAAATTCTCGAGGCAAATGGAAAAAAAGTGATTAAAACACAAATTATAAATGATCGTGGAATTCACATTTGTAAGTCTATGATTGCTTGGGAAAAATTTGGGAATCAAGAAACTCCCTCCACATTTGGTTTAAAAGGAGATCAGTTGGTAGGGAAATATTATGTAAAATTTGACATTGAATATAAAAAAGAAATAACTAAATTAATTACACAAGGTTCTTCAGAAGAAGAAGCAAAAAAAAACGCCCCTCTATTATTGGAGGCACATGACATGTTAAGGCGTTGGGAAGATAATGATTTAGCTGTTCATAATCTTTGGAGGACCATGAATGATTGGGTATATCAAGGTTTTGAATTAACGTATGCGAGTTTAGGTGTCTCTTTTGATTCATACTATTACGAAAGTGAAACTTATTTACTAGGAAAAAATATTATAAATAAGGGGCTTAATGATCAAGTTTTTTTTAAAAAAGACGATGGCTCTGTTTGGATAGATCTCACTGCAGAAGGGTTAGATGAAAAATTGCTTTTACGTTCTGATGGAACATCTGTATACATGACTCAAGATCTTGGAACTGCTCAAAAAAGATTAGAGGATATTCCTCAGTTAAAGGGAATGGTCTATACTGTTGGGAATGAACAAGATTATCATTTTAAGGTTTTGTTTTTAATTCTTAAGAAATTAGGTTTTAACTGGGCGGAAGCTTTGTATCATTTAAGTTATGGAATGGTTGATTTGCCTAGTGGGAAAATGAAAAGTAGAGAAGGTACTGTTGTGGATGCAGATGATCTTATTAAAGGTATGATATCACAGGCAAAAACTATTTCAGAATCTTTAGGTAAACTAGACTCTCTAAACAATAAAGAAAAAACTTCTTTATATGAAACCATTGCTTTAGGCGCTTTGAAATATTTTATCCTAAAGGTAGATCCTAAAAAAAGTATACTTTTTGATCCTGAAGCTTCCATTGATTTTAATGGAAATACAGGTCCTTTTATTCAATACACTCATGCACGAATTAAAACATTGATTCTTAAATCTGATAACGATTCCCTAGAGTCGTTCGATTCTTTATTAGAGTTAGATATCCGAGAAAGAGAGGTAATAAAGCAATTAGAAATTTATCCTGAGATAATTGTATTGGCAGCTAAACAGTATAATCCTGCACTTATTGCTAACTATACATATGACTTAGTGAAGAGTTACAACACTTTTTATCAAAACGTTTCTGTTCTAGGAAGTACCAATGCAACTCAAAAGGCGTTTCGTATAGCCCTTTCTAAAAAGGTATCAGAAGTGATTGCTAATGCTTCCGGTTTATTGGGTATTGATGTACCTGATAGGATGTAAAAAAAAAATCGCCTGAAAAGGCGATTTTAATTTATTTATAAAAGTTGTTTCCTTTCAGGATTATTTTGAACTTACAGCCAAATTGTAAACAACTAGACCAAATCCAATTTTGTTGATGGCATCACCAACGTTATAAATAACATCCATTGGAAGTCCACCAAATATACCACTGTACCATCCTTCAGTACCAGCCATATATCCAATTGGATAAATTGCCCATCCTACAAGAACAAACCAGCAGAGTGTTTTATGAGCAGCTTGCACTGCACCACCTGCGGCTGCAGCTAGTTTAGAAGTGCTACCCATCCAAATTTCGTAAACAATCCAGAAGTAAGCAAGACCAGAAACAAGACCCCATACTGCAGGGCCTGAACCCGTTGTGTATACAGCTTCTCCAAAGTAACCTGTTACTAACATAACAATAGAAGCGAAAATCAATTTCCACATTAATTGTTTAGTAGCTCCAGCTGCTTTTAGAATTAAATAAAATTCAACGCACATCAATGGAACAGTTAACACCCAATCTACATATCTAAAAAATGTTGGAGAGGTCATGTTAGTTGCCCAATAGTCACGCATGTACCAATAGTGTACAGCTGCAATAAACGTAATTAGTCCAGACACCAAAATAGAGGTTCTCCATTTGGCATCAAAAGAGCTCATTGAGAGAAAAAAGAACGCTGATGCTGCCATCATCGCCATACATCCTACGAAGAACGTAAATCCTACGTAGTCGTCTGTAGCCATCGCTGGAACTACAGAAATTAAACTTAGTAATTTTTCCATAATAATTTCAATTATTTGTTTTTGTTTAGATAAATTTAAAAAAAATTAGACCCACTCACCTAAATATATAAAATATTTTTCATTGAAGTTGTTAACTCTCTCATTTACAAAGGATAAATTTTTAATAATTCCGCAATTAATAACACTAATCTGCATCATATTTGCAGTTTTCTTTAATGATTCTAGTCAAAATCTCATTTCTTTTCTGGGAATTTTTTCTTTTGGGATTCTTCATGGCGCAAATGATTTGAAAATAATTGATAAAAATTTTGGAAAAAGCCAAAAAAAATTCAAAGGTTTCTTTTTTCTCTCATATATACTGGTGATTATTTTAGGAATAGGTATTTTTTATTGGATACCCGGAATTGCTCTTATTTCTTTTGTACTAGTAAGTTGTTATCACTTTGGAGAACAACATTTGGAGAGAATAGTGGATTTAAATAAAGGCAAGGTATTTTTTTATTTCACCTATGGAGCTATTATATTTTTGATGCTTTTCTCTATTCACTATAGTGAAACTGTTAAAGTAATTTTTCAAATCTCAGGCAAAGTACTTCCTTTCACCTTTTTTATTTATTCACTATTAATTACTTCTTTAGCCTTAATTTTTCAAGCCCTCTATCATTTTAAAAAGAGTAAATTATTATTACAAGAGTTTTCCCTTTTGGGATTATTTGCCTTATTATTTGCATCAAGCAATTTGCTTTTCAGTTTTGGAATTTATTTTGTTGTATGGCATAGTTTGCCTTCTTTAAATTCACAAGTTAAATTTTTGTATTATGAAACATGTTCTGATAAAACTGGATATAAAAAGTATATAAAGGCTTCTTTTTTGTACTGGATTTTAGCTTTAGGTGGTTTAGGTGGAGTTTATTTTTTTGCAGATATTCCAAAAGAACAGTTTTTACCACTCTTTTTTTCCTTTTTAGCAGCTATAACATTTCCACATGCTATTGTAATGGAGAGGATGTTTTCATTCAACACTAATCAGTAGTTAATATTCTCTTCGCATTTCTTATTTTTGTTTTTTGACATTTAATATTCACAATCATTATGTTCGATAATCTTAGCGGTAAATTAGACAAAGCTTTCCAAGTTCTTAAGGGTCATGGAAAAATTACAGAAATTAATGTTGCTGAAACACTCAAGGAAGTTCGTAGAGCTTTATTAGATGCCGATGTTAACTTCAAGATAGCAAAAGAGTTTACGGTTCGTGTAAAAGAAAAAGCATTAGGAGAAAAAGTACTAACTAGTCTTCAGCCCAGTCAACTTCTTGTAAAAATAGTCAAAGATGAATTAACCGCACTCATGGGTTCTGAGTCTGTAGGCATAAATTTAGAGTCAAAGCCTGCTGTAATTTTAATGACAGGATTACAAGGATCCGGTAAAACAACTTTTACTGGAAAGCTAGCTCTTCATTTAAAAAAGAAACAAGTTAAAAGCCCTTTGTTAGTTGCTTGTGATGTTTATCGTCCTGCAGCTATAGATCAATTAGCAATTGTAGCTGAACAAGTAGGTGCTGCGATATATAAGGATAGGGAAGAAAAAGACCCTGTGAAAATTGCACTTGCTGCTTTAGAGATAGCAAAAAAAGAAAAACATGATCTTGTAATTATTGATACTGCTGGTCGTTTAGCAATTGATGAGGTATTAATGAATGAAATTAAAGCTATTCATTCTGCAGTAAAACCATCTGAAACTCTTTTTGTTGTTGATGCAATGACGGGGCAAGATGCTGTAAATACCGCAAAAACATTTAATGATTTATTGAATTTCGATGGTGTTATTTTAACTAAGCTTGATGGAGATACTCGTGGTGGTGCAGCTTTGACAATTAAGTCGGTGGTGAATAAACCAATTAAGTTTATTGGAACAGGGGAAAAAATGGAAGCTTTAGATGTTTTCTATCCAGAACGTATGGCTGATCGCATTCTTGGCATGGGAGATGTGGTTTCACTAGTAGAAAGAGCTCAAGAGCAATTTGACGAAGAACAAGCACGAAAGATTAATAAAAAAATCGCCAAAAACCAATTTGGGTATGATGATTTTCTTTCTCAAATCCAGCAGGTCAAGAAAATGGGAAATATGAAAGATTTAATGGAAATGATTCCTGGTGTTGGTAAAATGATGAAAGATGTCGATGTCGGTGATGATGCTTTTGCTGGCATTGAGGTAATAATAGGCTCTATGACTCCTAAAGAAAGATCTCAGCCACAATTAATGAATCATAGTCGTAAAACTAGAATATCAAAAGGCTCTGGTAAATCAATAGAAGAAATAAATCAGCTTATTAAGCAGTTTGAACAAATGGGAAAAATGATGAAAATGATGCAAGGTGGAAAAGGACCCCAAATGATGCAACAACTAAAAGGTTTAAAATAAGATAATGATAGTATTAGACGGAAAAAAAACTGCAATAGCGTTAAAAGAAGAAATTAAATTAACGGTAGATAAAAGAATAAATAATGGAAAAAAAATACCACATTTAGCAGCAGTAATTGTTGGTAATGATGGAGCAAGCTTAACTTACGTTGGAAGTAAAGTTAGGTCTTGTGAGCAAATTGGCATTAAGTCTACTTTAATTCATTTAGAAGATATAATTTCAGAAAATGAATTATTGAAAAAAATTACCCAATTGAATAATGATGATAGTCTAGATGGATACATTGTTCAGCTTCCTTTACCAAAACACATTAATGAAGAAAAAATACTCTTAGCAATTGATCCTAGAAAAGATGTAGACGGATTTCATCCTTCTAATTTTGGACGTATGGCATTAGAAATGAATTCTTTTATCCCAGCTACTCCTTATGGTATTATGGAGCTTTTGAAGCGCTATAAAATAGAAACCTCAGGCAAAAATTGTGTGGTAATTGGACGAAGTCATATCGTTGGTCGGCCCATTAGTATTTTGATGAGTCAGAAAGGTCCTTATGGAAATGCTACAGTAACGGTTGCTCATAGTAGAACTGAAAACATTGAAGCACTAACCCGCACTGCAGACATTATAATTTCAGCACTTGGAATTCCAGAATTTTTGAAAGCAGATATGGTTAAACAAGACGTCGTCATTATTGACGTAGGTATTACTAGAGTTCTTGACACTAGTCATCCTAAAGGATATATTATTAAAGGTGATGTTGCATATGAAGAAGTGGCAAGAAAAGCTTACGCCATTACTCCGGTTCCGGGAGGAGTAGGTCCAATGACCATAGCGATGCTTCTTAAAAATACTCTTCTGGCTTGTGAGCGAAGAGATTAAATTTTAAGAATTATGTAATAAGTCAGATTCCATTTTATGATATATTCTTAGGATAAGTAACCCAAAAAGAACACTAGAGATAATCAATAAAATATTGGTAAGACCGTAGGTTCCAAAAGAGAGTCGTATCAAAATGGTACATATCACGAAACCTGTATTCCTAATTAGCTGACTGTAGCGTTCTGTATATTGAAAGGATAGGAGTAGGATAAAGACATCTGCTAAAATTAAAATGGTAAAAAACTCATTATAAAATACAGAGTTTATATCGGGTAAAACACTTTCTTTCATTGATGTTAAAAATAAGCCACTTATCCATGTAAAGGCGGTATAAATTGAAGTAAAAATTAATACAGGAAGAAGTATAAGACTAACGGCACGTTTTGAGCTTACAAACCTTTTTAAGCGAATACTTAATTCTTTTTTGGTAATTTTATTTTGGTGTTTATTGAATTGATAAATTAAAAAGTAGAGGATAAGAACGCCAATAAGATCATATATTAATTGCCTGTTTGCCGTATTTTCAATCCAATTCACATCCAATTCAATTTTAGGGATATCTCCAAAAATTCTACGAATTAATATTAGTGATATAATCTCAAATTGTTTGGAAACTGCAGTCGTAAAAGATCTGGGTAAATACATAATGAGAAGGTAAATCTCATATACTAAAATGATTGAAAAAGGAGTATAAATAGCTGAAATAGGATCATCTAAAAGGCGTGCCTCAAATGGGGTGTGAAATAGCTCAAATCTTTTAGAAAAAATCAATAATAAATGAGTGATAAATCCAATTATAGATAACCATAGGGTGACCCTTTCAATTTTCTTTTGATTCTTATCAGAAAAGATATGCTCAAAGAGTGTGTCAAAAAAAGTTAATATTTTATTCATAATATTATGTTGCAAAAATCTGATCCTTATTCTTGAAGGATTTGAATTCTAAAGCATTTCCAGCGGGATCATAAAAAAACATTGTCATTTGTTCGCCAGGTAAACCCTTAAATCTCAAATAAGGTTTAATTTCAAACTCAATACCCTTTAAAATTAATTTTTCAGCTAATTCATTAAAAATTTTCCACTCTAATATAACTCCAAAGTGGGGAACTGGGACTGATTTTCCGTCTACTTCGTTATGATGCTTTTTAGATTGATGTGATGGATCAACATGAAGCACTAATTGATGGCCAAACATATTATAATCAATCCAATGATCTGACGATCTACCTGCTTCACATTCTAAAATATTGCTATAAAAATCACTACAAATTTTTAAGTTGTCGACAGGAATAGCTAAGTGAAATGGGCTAGGCATAATTTAAATTATTAATCTTTTTAAAGATACAATTTCTGTAGGAATGTACTTTTGGAAAGTGGTATCTTTGCCAGATGCAAGCAAAAGAATCAATCGCAGCGGTAGCTCAAGGTTATTCACTTCCATTAATGGAGGCTTTTTATACTCTTCAAGGGGAAGGATACCACAAAGGGGGTGCCGCTTATTTCATAAGAATTGGCGGTTGTGATGTTGGATGTCACTGGTGCGATGTGAAAGAAAGTTGGAATGCTACTTTGCATCCTCCGACTCATATAGATGAGATTGTTAAGGGTGCAAAACAGTATTCAGATACGGTCGTAGTCACGGGGGGTGAACCATTAATGTGGCCAATGGAACCATTGACAAATTTATTACATTCCAAAGAAATTAATATTCATATTGAAACTTCAGGCGCTTATCCTCTAAGCGGCAACTGGGACTGGTTTTGTCTATCACCAAAAAAAAATAAATTACCTCTAAAGGAAGCTTATGAGAGAGCTGATGAGCTTAAAATGATTATTTATAATAAAGATGATATTCGTTTTGCAGAAGAACAAGCCTCTAAAGTTGGCTTAGGGTGTAAGCTTTTTTTACAACCAGAATGGAGTAAGCGAGATGATATTATGCCCCTATTAGTAGATTATGTTTTGGATAATCCCAAATGGAAGGTTTCGCTTCAGACACATAAATATTTAAATATACCTTAGGGATAAAGCAAATATTTTATTCTTGTTTTTTTAAATTCATTAAGTCCATCAGTCCAAGAGTCTCTGATCGTTTTTTCACTTGCTCCTTCAATAAGTTGGTTTTTTAAATTACTTACTCCACTTATTCGTTCAAATCCCTTTAAGAAAAATGAATCTTTTTCAGAAAAATTTGAATAGGCATTCAATAGCCATTTTAATTCAATTCTTGAAGGAGGATTGACGGTAGTTAGATTCTCTCCATAACAAATTTGTCCCTTGTGTTTTGGATTTTTTGAACCAAAATTTGATTTTGGTATGTAAGAAAACTCTGTTTTAGGGAATCCAGGATGGCCATAAACCTGGAATTGTAAATCGGTTCCTCTTCCGATACTAACTCTAGTCGGCTCAAGTAAACATAAACTTGGATATAGCGCTATAGATTGTTTATTAGGAAGGTTGGGTGATGGTCGAACTTTTAATTCATAAGTTGTTTGATGGGTGTAATTTTGAAGTGGAATTACCGTTAAGTCACATTTGATAGAATTGGCAAGCCACTTTTCTCCATTAATCATTTGGGCATATTCACCAATAGTCATCCCGTAAACAATGGGAACAGGATGCATTCCAACAAAGCTTTTATGTTTAGGATTTAGAACGGGTCCATCGATGTAATGTGCATTTGGATTGGGACGGTCTAAGACAATTAACGGAATATTATTTTCAGCACATGCTTCCATCACATTATGAAGTGTTGATAGGTAGGTGTAAAAACGAACCCCAACATCTTGTAAATCAAAAACTATTATTTCAATACCCTTAAGTTGTTCTTTATTTGGTTTTCTGTTTTTTCCATATAATGAAATTATAGGAAGTTGTGTTTTAGAATCAATTCTGTTTTCTACTTTTTCACCTGCATCTGCTGTTCCTCGAAATCCATGTTCTGGTGCAAAAACCTTCTTAATGGATATACCACTTTTTTTAAGCATATCCACTAAGTGAATAGTATTTTTTACACTTGAAATTACACTTGCTTGGTGGGCAACTATTCCCACTTTTTTTTGTTTTAAAAGAGGGATGTAAGCATCAACATTTGCTGCTGAAATTGTAATTTGTTTTTGACATGACGCAGAGGTGAAGCTGACCATGGTAAGCCAAAATAAAAATGTACTTTTGAAAAGGATACTTTTAAATAGATAT